>CAMOHY010000305.1 GCA_946615495.1 uncultured Clostridia bacterium | reverse complement strand
CGGGCGGATGATATCCGCCCCTACAGAATGCGTGGGTCAACCATTGCTGCGTTTGTGCGGTTTTTACGGAATGTGAGACAGCGCTTTCTTATTTTTTACGCTTTTTTATTTTTATGCTAATTCCTTCAGCGCCGCGCGCACAGCGCCGGGGCCGGCGATGAGGCGGCGGAAATTCTCGCAGACGGTTTCGGCCAGGCCGGCTTCCAGCAGGCTGACGCCAAAGATGGCGGCGTTGTCCAGCAGGGGCTTGAGCTTTTCCAACAGCTCCGCGGCAGTGAAAGCGGCGCCCAGACGGATATCCTGCACGAAGGGGCGCACGGTGTCCAGCAGCGGGTCGGAGCTGAGCTCAAAGGGCTTGCCCTCGTCGTCAATGGCCATCAGGTAGCGCAGCCAGCCCGCCAGCACCAGCGGAATGGCCTTCAGGCTGTGCACGTCCAGTTCGGGAGAGGCCAGGTAAGCCTTGATGGTTTCGCCAAAGCGGATGGCCAGCTTTTGGGAGGTGTCCGTGGCGATGCGCTGGGGCGCGTCGGGCATGAAGGGATTGGGCAGGCGCACGTTCACCACCGTGTCGATAAACTCCTTGGGGTCAATCACCTTGGGGTCCGTAACCACGGGCAAACCTTCCACATAGCCCACGCGCCTGATGAGGTTCACAATGTCCTCATCCTTCATTTCCTGCCAGATGCGGGTGTAGCCCAGCAGGCAGCCGTAAATGGACATGGCGGTGTGCAGGGGGTTCAGGCAGGTGCACACCTTCATGCGCTCCACCTTGTTCACGGTGTCCCGGTCGGTGAAGATGAAGCCCGCGTGCTCCAGGGCGGGGCGGCCATTGGGGAAATCGTCCTCAATGACCAGGTATTCGCTTTCCTCCGCGTTCACGAAGGGGGCGATGTAGGTGTTTTTGCTGGTGACAACCGGCTCAAGACCCTGCAATCCGTCAGCTTTCAGCATTTCCTCCACGGAGGCGTCGGGCCGGGGCGTGATCTTATCAATCATGGTCCAGGGGAAGGATACCTTCCTGGGATCGTTCACGTACCTGATGAAGCCCGTGTCCTTCCAGGCCTGGGCGAAGGCGTTGATGGCGGCGAACAGCTTTTCGCCGTTGTGGGAGCAGTTGTCCGTGCTCACCATGGCGATGGGGGCGCCGCCCGCCCGGTAGCGGGCATAGAGCAGGGAAGCCACTTTGCCGATGTAGCTGTGGGGCTTCATGGCGCCTTCCGCAAAGTCCGCCGCCACGGCGGGGAGGGTTTCTCCCTTGCCGTTCACCAGGCTGTAGCCCTTTTCGGTGATGGTGAAGGTGACCAATTGCAGGGACGGGCTGCGGAAAATTTCCTTCAGCCGTTCGTATTCCGCGCTGTTTTCGCTGTCCAGCACGCAGGATTCGGCAATGCTGCCGATCACGGTTTTTTCCACGCTGCCATCCGCCTTGAGCGTGACCAGCAGGGAATAATTATCGTTGGGCCGGTAGCCCTTTTCCACGATCTCGTAGTCAAAGCCCTCCACCGCCACGATGCCGGCTTCCATTTTTCCGTCGTTGAGCATTTTCTGGGCGGCGGCGCACTGGAAGGCCCGGAAAATATTGCCCGCCCCAAAGTGCACCCACACGGGGGCTTTCCGGGTGATTCCGATCATCTTGGGCCGGTCAAACTGCGGCAGGGTGTAGCCCTTCGCCTCCCATTCCACGCGGGAAGCAAGGCCCTTTTCATTCAACGCGAGCATGTTGTTTTCCTCCTTCCTTTACCAGGAGCGTTTTTTGAACACGGGGATATAGGTCAGCGGCGCGGGCACGCGCACCACGCGGCCGCCGGGATAGGTGGTGCCGGTGTGAATATCCTCCCACTGGCCGCCGGGCAGGTACACATTGCGCACGAAGGTGTCCGGATGCAGGATGGGAGCCACCAGGTAATCCGGCCCGAACATGTACTGATCGGACAGCTCCCAGCACTTGGGATCCTCCGGGAACTCATAGAACATGGGGCGCATGAGGGGAGAGCCGTTTTCATGGGCCTCCAGGAAAATGCGCTTGAGGTAGGGCTTGAGCTGGCGGCGCAGGTCATACCCCTGCTTCATGATTTGGAAAATCTGATCGCCCAGGGCCCACATTTCCGTAGACTGGCCGGTGTGCAAATAGCCGCCGCCCCAATCCCGGTCGTCCAGCGGCGGGATGGTGAAGGGCTCCCGGTCGCCGTGCAGGCGCATGACGGGGGTGAACACGGCCCATTCATACCAGCGGATCAGCAGCTGCTGGAAATCCGGGTCGTTCACGTTGCCCTCCATAAAGCCGCCGATATCGGTGTTCCACCAGGGAATGCCCGCCATGCCGATGGAAAGGCCGGCGGCCAGCTGGTCCCGCAGGGCTTCCCAGGAGGAGGGCACGTCGCCGCTCCACAGCACGTTTCCGTACTTCTGGCTGCCCGCCCAGCCGGAGCGCAGCAGGTTCACAGGCTGCTTGTCCGTTTGGCTCATGGGGTCAAAGAAAACGCGGCTGTACCACTGGGGATAAATATTGCTGCATTCCATGGCCGGGCCCAGGTAATAGCGGAAATTATCAAAGTCGTACTTGGTCAGGTCCGGCTCGGAATTATCCAGCCAGAAGAAATCGATGCCAAAGTCATAATAGTGCTGCTTGCACTTTTCCCACACGTAGGCGCGGGTTTCCGGGTTGGTGGGGTCGATCTGCACGCAGTCGCCCTGATAATCGTAGGTCTGCATAGCGCCGCGCTCGGTGCGGATGAGCAGGCCGCGCTCCGCCATTTCGGCAAAGTTTTCGCTGCGCCTATCCACGCTGGGCCACACGGACACCATCACCTTAATGCCCATGGAATGCAATTCGTCCACCATGGCCTTGGGGTCCGGCCAGTAGGTGGAATCGAATTTCCAATCGCCCTGCACGGTCCAGTGGAAAAAGTCGATCACGATGATATCGATGGGGATATTCAATTCATGGTACTTCCGGGCCACGGACAGCACCTCTTCCTGGGTGCGGTAGCGCAGCTTGCACTGCCACAGGCCCATGCAGTCCTCCCGCATCATGGGGGCGCGGCCAGTGGCGGCGGAGTACTGGTACAAAAGCTCCTTGGGCTTATCCTCGGCCGTGATCCAGTAATCCATTTCCTTGCAGGCGGAGGCCACCCACTCGGTCAC
>CAMOHY010000304.1 GCA_946615495.1 uncultured Clostridia bacterium | reverse complement strand
CCTGCGCCCGATCAGCGATTTTGCCGTATCTCCCCGCGTTTATGAAGAATAAAAATGATATTTCACGAAAAAAGCGGCCCCGCTCAAAAGGGAGGGGAGCCGCTTTGGCTGCTATAAATATGTGGAGGCAGATGAATCCAGGCAAATGATGAATCAATAAAACCCATGAAAAGAAAGAAAAGCTGCCTCTGGCGCGACAGCGCTTTGAGGCAGCTTTTGGGATACGGTTTCGGTTATTCTTCCGCGCTCTGGTTATTTTCCACGGTGTTCAGGCTGAGCACGGGCAGGGCTTCCGCCGCGCCGCCGGACACGTAGGCGGGCAGCTGGCCGTTCCACTGGTTCACCTGGGTGAACTGGATCAGGTTATCGGTCAGGGACTGAGCGATTTTCTGGTTGGCCTCGGCCTCGGCTTCGGCCTTTACCTTGGTGGAATAGGCTTCCGCGTCGGCGTTGATTTTGACCACTTCGGCCTTGGCGTCGGCTTCGATCTTCTGGCGCTGGGCCTGCTGTTCGGTTTCCATGGTCTTCTGTTCCTGTTCAATTTCGGCCTGCAGCTTGCGCTGGGCGGCCACCTGCTTGGCTTCCACGGCGTCGGTGAAGGCGTCGGTAAAGTCGATGTTTTCAATGGAAACGGAGATGATGGAAATGCCGTAGCGCTCCATTTCCTTGCTCAGGTTGTCCCGGATTTGGATGGACAGCTGTTCGCGGGCGCTGACCAGGTTTTCCGCGGTATACTTGGAAAACACGGCCTTGGTGTTTTCCAGCATGCGGGGGTTGACCAGCTTGTTAAAGTAATCCGTGCCCACTTCCTTGAACAGGGTCATAGCGGTAGACTTGTTAATGGCGTAGTTGATGGAGCCCACAATGTCCACCTGCTGGATATCGCTGGAGAAGGCCTGGGTGGAGAAGGGAGTTTTCTGCTCCCGGTTATCCATGAGGATGATTTCCTGGAAGGGGCTCTTCAAATGGAAGCCGGCCTCCAGGGTGTAATCCTCCACCTTGCCGAAGGTGGTCACAATGGCGGTGTAGCCGGTGTCAATCTGCACGGTGCACCGGAAAAAGAGAATAAGCGCCGCCAGAAGAATGATCCCGGCCAGGATGAGGGCCCTCATGCCCTTGGGATTGGTCTTGCGCTGGGTGTTGACGGGCGTAGTGAACTGAGACATCGTTTGTTCCTCCTTGCAGTGCTGTGGGAAGCGCTTGCGCGTTTCCCTTGTTCCTTACGACGCAATCAGTATACCACGCCATTTCCTTCCGCGCCAGTGGAAACGCCTCAATTATACAGAAAAATGACTCAAATGTCAGGCAATAGGGCTTTAGAGCGGGGGGAGGCGGGAAGGAGGCTGATGCAGCCGTCCGCCATGATATGCCCTTCCTCCCGCCTCTTTCCTGCAAAAAAGCGCGGTCATTGATCCTGACGGATCATCCAAACGGGGGAAAGGAGGCTGGCTTCCTGGGATACGCCAAAGCCGTACGCGCCGTCCAGCTCAAATTCGTTCGGGGGATAATGGAAGTTTCGGGTGCAAAAATAGGTGTACGCCAAAGCGCCATCCGGAAGAAGGCTTTCGCTTCTTCCCTGCATATACAGGTCCGGCCAGGAAAACGCGCCGGCGCCATCCGTTGGCATGGCGGGGCTGAATATTGGCGAAAGGGCAGCCTGCGCCGCGCCGTCCTGCAGCGTGTAGGTGACGGCGAAATAGGAGGCCAGCGGGCTTTGAAGCAAATCCACCCGCTGAATTTGGATGGGACTGCCGTCCACGCCGTCCGCGGGCCGGTAGCTGGCCAGCGTTTGAACATTCTGAGCCGGAGCGTCGGGAACGGAAAAGCGGATAGTCCCCGTTTCGTGTGTGGAAGAGCTGCCGGAAAGCACCCAGCCCGTATCTCCGGCAACGTAGGGGATAAGGGTATAGCTCAGCTCGTAGGGCCCGCCCTCCAGGCGGCTGCCCGCCAGCATGACAAGGCTGCTGCCGCCGTCCTGAAAGCGCATGGCGGCGCTGACGCGGGAATCGAAGGTTTCGAGGCGGGAGGTGGAAGCGGAGTAGAAATCGGAAAAGATGTGGATGGAATAAAGGGATGTGAAGCCCTGCTCCTTCGCCCAGGCGGCGATGGTTTGACCGGCGGGCGCGGAATGGATGCCGATTTCCTGGGCAAAATTGCTGTTGGGGTCAAGGGACGCGTTCAGCAATAGGGCGTTTTCCTCCTGGGGCCTGCACTCCACGGACAGATAAAGGCCAAAGCCGTCAGAGGCCGCCTCCACGGGGCGGACGGATACTTTTTCCAGCCCTTTTTCCGCTAAAACCGTTGGGCTCACCGTTTCTATGGGCGTTTCAGGCTGGGAGGGGGAGGAAAGCAGCCAGTCCAGCACGCCCCAGCGCGATTCCGCCAGCACGGTGGCCGCAGTGAGGATGAGAAATACCATGGCCGCGATCAGCGCGGCGGGAAGATGTTTTTTCATTTCAGGCTCCTTTTTCCGTATAGCCGATAATACGCTGCTGGTATCACCGGCGGTCCACTGCGTCATGGACAGCCGGCGGTCCAGCGCTTTTTTCAGCTCATTCATTGAAATACCAGCCCTCCAATCTGCTTTGAAGATGTTTGCGTGCCCGGCGCAGGCGGGTGTTCAGCGTGTTTACGCTGGTTCCCAATATCTGCGCCGTATCCTTGAGAGACAGTTCTTCGTAGTAGCGCAGAATCACGGCGCGTTTTAGGTCCGCCGGGAGAGACTGCACGGCGTCCCACACGGTGGTATCCCAGGCGGCGGATTCTTCCGCGGGCAGGACAAGGTCTTCCAGGGCGGTCCTCCGCTCCACCCGCCTGGCCCAGAAGCCGCGGCTCATGCTTTTGCAGGTGTTGACGGCGATGCGGAAAAGCCACGTTCTTTTTCCGCAGTCCCCGCGAAAGGCGGCAAGGCCCTTCCAGGCTTTGCAGAACACGTCCTGGGCGGCGTCCTCCGCTAAAAAGGGATCGTTCAGCAGGCAGCGGCATAGCCGCTTCACGGCCGTGCCGTGCTCCTCCATCAGGCGGATCAGCTCTTGTTCGGCATCCTTGCAGGGTACCGCTGCAAGGTCTTTGGGCATTTTGCCACCTCCCTTCACCCATATAGACGCAGGATACGGCCGTTTTTTGTTTTGGCGGCGGCGTTTTTTTATA
>CAMOHY010000303.1 GCA_946615495.1 uncultured Clostridia bacterium | reverse complement strand
AGCTTACCGCCGGGACGGCGCAGAATTTGAAGCTCAGCACCGATCTGTTCACCAAACACCCGGACGCCGTTCGGGATCTGATCGATACCGCCTTTGATCTGGGCATTCTTTCGCTCAATATCAGCGTGCTGAACCGGGGAGAAATGGAGGACGCCATGATCCATCCTGAGCTGCATCAAAACCTGTTTGTGCGGGTAGGCGGCTTCAGCGCCCGGTTTGTGAATTTGGATCCCGGCACCCAAGCGGACATGCTTGCCCGTGCCCTTTATTGAGCTATGCAAGGCGTAATTACGGATATTATCCCTTTTTCCGTCAACGACGGGCCGGGAATCCGCACCAGCGTTTTTTTCAAAGGCTGTCCATTGCGCTGCCGCTGGTGCCACAATCCGGAAACGCAGAAGCCCAGGCCCCAGGCCATGGTGCTGCCAAATCGCTGCCTGCATTGCGGCGCCTGCGCCGTATGTCCCGGTGGAGCGCGGGGAACGCGCGGGGAATACGATGCTTCGCGCTGCCGGGGCTGTGGAAAATGCGTATCGGTCTGTCCCGCAGGCGCCTGCCGGCTGAGCGGCAAATTCATGACGCCGGAAGAAGTGCTGAATCGCATCCTGCCGGACAAGCCTTTTTTCCGGGAGCGGGGCGGGGTCACGCTGACTGGCGGGGAACCCTTGTATCAGCCGGATTTTGCCCGTGCGCTGGCTTCCCTTCTTCACCGGCGGGGAATCGGCGTAGCGCTGGAAACCTGCGGCTTTGCGCCCTGGGAGCATCTTGCCGGGATGCTCCCTTTTGTGCGCCTTTTTCTATACGACTGGAAGATTACCGATGCGGAAAAGCACCGCCAATGGACGGGGGCGGATAACCTGCTCATCCGCGAAAATCTGAAAAAGCTTTATGATTCTGGAGCAGCCATCATTCTCCGCTGTCCCATCATTCCGGGGGTCAACGACAGCCCGGAGCATTTTCAGGGCATCGCCCAATTAACGCGGGAGTTTCCCCGCATCCAGCGGGTGGATGTTTTGCCTTATCATGCCCTGGGCAACGATAAGCGCGCTCAGCTGGGCCTGCCCGACGATGGTTTTTCCGTTCCCGGAGAGCGCGACATTCAGCGATGGCGCGGGGAGTTGGAATCAATCTGCGGCGTACAGGTCCGCCTGTAATGCCCATGGCCAGGCTGAACGCCCCGGCATGGTCATGCGTACTGGAAGCCGCGGCGGAACAGCCGGCCCTCTTCCGCCCCGATATATTCTTTGATGAAAACGGCCCGGTCATTGGCAAGGCCGGAAACCCGTTTCCTTTCCATGCAGTCAGTGCCCGCCTGGCTTTCTGCCAAGAAGCCTCTGCCGCACGCTGATTACTTCAGCGCAATGTCCGCATAGATGGGAATATGGTCGGAAGCCTGCTGCACGTCGTGGCCGATAACCGCATTGAACAGCTTGACGTCCACGCCGTCATTGACAAAAAGATGGTCGATGCAGGAATCCATGTTCTCCGGGTCGGGGGGAACCTGGTAGCCAAAGTAAGTAGAGCAGCCGCAAACGAGCGCCTCCGCTTCATATTTAGCATCCCGGACCCCCGCCTCCCGCATATAACGCAGATACTGCTCCGACTGCTCCGGGGTATTGAAGTCGCCCGCGATGACAACCGGCAATCCGGCGTATTTGCTGATAATATGGACGGTGAGGGCCGTCAGATCGGCCATATTGCGCACGTATTTTTCCGGCTCTTCCTCCGGCGGCGCGGGGTGCGTATTGCACACGACAAAGCGGATGCCGTCGCTTAGCCTTTCAAAAACGGCGACAGAAAACACACGGGTTGCGTGCCGGATTTCCAGATCCAGAATTTCTTCCTCCACCAGACGGACGGTTTGGGGATTATAAAGGAAGGCGGTGGTACAGTAAATGAACCCCTCCGCGTTGCTCTGGCGGCAGGCAGGCGCATAGAAGCCGGTATCCACCAGCAGCGTCTTGAGCGCCTTATGCCATTTGGCGCCCGCTTCCTGAATCGCGGCCACATCGGGCCTGTAACGGAGGAGAATATCGGCGACGAGCGCATCACGGCCCTTTACAGGCACATGGCTCCAATCGGGATGCAGGATATTGTAGGACATAATCCGAACATCCGCGCCCTCCGTCCGCTCGGAAGCGTCGGCGGCTTCCGCCTTCGCAACGCACAGCGGCGCCAAAACGAGGGCAAGCAGGCACGCAAACCAAAATCCACGCTTCATGGAAAAGCCTCCTTTCTGTGAAACGCTCCCAAACAGGGAATGCCTTCACGCGGCGTTATGTATCCTCCCAAGAAATTGAAAAATCAAATAAGCCCTCCCGGCTGGGATAAATCATCAGGCACGCGGCCTCAAAGCCAGGGGCCAAATTGAACACAGGGCCCCTGTATTCAATGGCCGTGGAGGAAATGACGCGAATCCTGCCATCGATCAGGGCGGTGCGGCCGGAGATCGCAAGCTGGCGTCTGCTCCAAATGACCGGCAGGATAAACGACGCGCCGGTTTTGGGGCCAGCGGTGACGCCGCCTTTTACGGTTAGGCCCCGTTTGGCCAGCCTGTATTCAAGGGAATATTTTTCGCCCCCGGCGGAGGCCTGATGGTCAATATCGCACAGGACGCCAGACACGCAAGCAACGGCCCCATCGGGGGTAGAGCGGGCGGCCGCAGCCGCCGCAAAATCATATACCTGGGAAAAGACTGCTCCGTTTTCCGTTTTTTCCAGCCGCGGGCACAAGGAACCCTGCTGCTTTTTCCTGCGCGTTTGCTGCTGATTATTCGGCTCCCGCATGGAATCATTCGTATTGGCCGCCGCAAAAACCGGTCCATAGCCGTTATGCCACAGCAGGGTGATGGCTCCCCCGGACGCATGCCCGCCTTTCATATAGGGAAAATCTCCGGCGCAAACGGTCATCCGCCAATCGCCGCAGGCGAGCCTGAAGGTTTCTACTTCCGGGTAATGCTTTACCCGTTCTGGAGCATCGGAAGGAAGGGAAACGCGCTCAAATTCCGCAATGCCTTCGTCCAGAGCCTGGGCAAGCGCTTTGGCATGGCAGAAGGCATGGTGAATACAGGGAAGCTCGCCATGCTTCTGGTAATGGGGCCCGCCGTAAAGCAAGCCGTCCGTGCAGCGACGATACAGCAGCAGATTTCTGTACGCGG
>CAMOHY010000302.1 GCA_946615495.1 uncultured Clostridia bacterium | reverse complement strand
GTTCAGGGGTGCGGGGGCTGAAGGAGCCCCCGCCTCGTTTCCTTTTATCCTTTACCGCAGGACTGTTACTTTTATAAAAAAACAGGGCTTCCTTTCTGCCGGTGAACGGACAGATGCAGGAAGCCCTGTTTGCTGGGCAGACGGCGGAGAAAAAGCGGGTCAGTAATCCTTTGGCTTGGGCCGAAAGCACACGGCGGCCAGAAAGCCGAAAAAGATGGCGGCGGCGATGCCCCCGGCCGCGGCGGAAACGCCGCCCGTAAAAGCGCCGAGCAGGCCCGTTTCCTGTACGGCGGAAATAGCGCCCTGGGCCAGGGCATGGCCAAAGCCCGTCAGGGGCACGGTGGCTCCCGCGGCGGCAAAGCGCACCAGCGGGCCGTAGAGCCCCGCGGCGCTCAGCGCTACTCCGGCGGTGATGTACACCACTAAAATGCGGGCGGGGGTCAGCTTGGTTTTCAAAATCAGCGCTTCCCCGATGGCGCAGAGCAGCCCGCCCACCAGGAACACCTTGAGATAGGTCAGCATCCGTTATTTTCCTCCTTCCAGCACGATGGCGTGGGCCACGCCGGGAATGGTTTCGCCCTGCTGGCTGGTGGTGGGGCTGAGCAGCGCGCCGGTGGCCATGAACAGCACGCGCTTCCATTCTCCGCTGTGCAGCCGGGGCAGAATCATGGCGTTGAGCACCGTGGCGGAGCAGCCGCAGCCGCTGCCTCCGGCGTGAATATCCTCCTGGGCGTCGAAAATGCTGAGCCCGCAGTCCATATATCCGCCTTCCGGCAGGGCAAAGCCCTTTTCCTCCAGGAGCTCATGCAAAATATCGCTGCCCACCCGTCCCAAATCGCCGGTAATCACCCGGTCGTAATCCTGGGGCGTCCGGCCCGTATCCAGAAAATGATGGGCCAGGGTGTCCGCCGCGGCGGGAGCCATGGCGGCCCCCATGTTGTTGGCGTCCCGTACGCCCATATCCACCACCTGGCCCACTGTGGCCATGGCTGCGCAGGCCAGCCCTTTCCCCTCGCCAGAAAGGAGGCAGGCACCCGCGCCCGTCACCGTCCACTGGGCGGCGGGGGTGCGCTGGTTGCCGTATTCCAGGGGAAAGCGGTATTGGCGCTCCGCCGTGCAGTAATGGCTGCCCGCGGCGCACAATACCGGCGCGGCATAGCCGCCATCCACCAGAATACTGCCCAGAATCAGGGATTCGGCCATGGTGGAGCAGGCGCCGTAGAGTCCGAAAAAGGGAATGGATAATTCCCTGGCTGCCAGCGACGCCGCCATGATTTGATTCAGCAAATCGCCGCCCAGCAGGGCTTGCACCCGCTCTGTGGCGACGCCCGCTTTTTTCAGGCAGCGCTGGCAGGCCTCCTGAAAAATGGCGCGCTCGGCCTGCTCATAGCTTTTTTGCCCCCACAGCGCGTCCTCCAATATTAGGTCGAAAGCCTGGGAAAGCGGCCCCCGGCCCTCCTTGGGCCCCACCACCGCCGCGCCGGATAAGATGCGGGGCCTGGTGGGAAATATTAGGGTGTGGCTGCCGATGCGATGCTGCGGCATGCTTTTTCCTCCTTACCAGCGGATAAAGTAATACAGGATACCCACCGCCACCGACGCGCTGATGCCGTACACCAGCACCGGCCCGGCAATGGTGAACAGCCGCGCCCCGGTGCCCAGCACCCAGCCCTCGGCCTTGAATTCCATGGCGGGGGAGACCACGGCGTTGGCAAACCCCGTAATGGGCACCACCGTGCCCGCCCCGGCGTACCGGGCCAAGCGGTCGAAAACGCCGACGCCGGTCAGCAGCGCGGTGAAAAAAACCAGGACAATGGAAGCAAAGGTGGAAGCGGCGGCGGAGGGAAGGCCCAGCCAAGCGCTGCCCGCGTCCGCGATACATTGGCCCAGCAGGCAGATGCTGCCGCCCACCCAAAAGGCCCGCAGGCATCCCTGGCCCAATTTTGATTTGGGCGTAAAGCGCTGCACCAGGGCGGCGTAGCGTTCCAGCGCGGTTTTAATGCCCGATGGGCTGCTGTTTTCCGTCATGAGAAAGGCTCCTTTCATTTCGGATGGGAGGAAGGGTCAGGGCAGGCCTGGCCCGGATTTCCCGCATGCCGGGCCGGGGCAGATGATCCAATGGATGGGGAAAGGGGTGAATGCCCATGAAAGCGCCTCCCTTTTATCCGTTCATGAGGCCAAAGAGGATGACCCCCGCCGTTTTTCCAACAGCCATGGCGGCGGCGGCCCAGCGCATATCGGCAGAGATGGAAAGCCGGTCGAAAAACACGGGCACCACCTCCACCGCTTCCGCCAGGGCAGAGGCCAGCATGCCCACAAACAGTCCGCCCAGCGCCATGGCGGCCATGCCCGCAAGGTCCGGCAGGAAGCCGGAAAAGTGGAGGGTGCCCAGGGTGGCCCCCAGGGCCAGGGCCGCGGCGCACAAGCGCATGTTGGCTTTAATGTTGAAAATATCCGTCAGCCGCATGGGCAATTGCAGCATCATCCACAGCGGAGCGGCGCATATGCCCACCGTCACCCCGCCCATCAGGCCCAGCAGCACCGCCATCATGGCGTGAGCCCCGACGCCTGCTCGGCGGACTGACGGTATTCCTCCAACTTGATTTCCAGCGGCGCCACCGTGCGCCGCCGCCCAAGCAAAGCGTAAAACAGCGATACCCCGAAGAATACGCCCACGGAATAAGGCGCGGTGATGAGCCAGGCGTTTTCCGCCTGATGGCCGGTGAGCAGCCGGTAAAGGGATTGCTGGGCGTCCATCATGTTTACGTCGGCATGGAACCAGGTGATGGCCAGGGCGCTGCCCACCGTGAGAATCAAAAAAGCGAAAACGGTGCGCAGGGCGCGGGTGCGGTTGCGCTTGTTTTCGGGCAGGATATGCACGAAGCATTCCGCCGGGCCCAGCACCTGAACCTCCGGGCAAACGCCCACCACCGCCTTCACCGCCGCCATGGCGGGCAGCCGCCAAACCCCTTCCTTTTTCGTGCATTCCACCGGCAAATCCATCACCTTTTCTCCCTGAGCGTCCAGGGCGTCGGCAATATGGCGCAGGAGCAATTGCTCGCCGGGATGGATCGTGGCGCGGGCCTTGAGCTGCAAATACAGCATGAAAAAAATCACCTCGCTTGTTCTTTGGCAGTATGCCCGGTTAAAAGAAAAAATATGAAAAAAATATTCAGACTATCGCCAAACCCCAGGAAAGTATGGGGCTGTCTCGCAAACAAAAAAGCGCACAAAAAACA
>CAMOHY010000301.1 GCA_946615495.1 uncultured Clostridia bacterium | reverse complement strand
TAGAGGAAGCGGCTTTCAGCCGCTCCTCGGACCGGCAAAGCCGGTCCTGCGGATGATTAATGAAAGGGCTGCGGCCCTTTCATACTTTCCTGGGGTTTGCCGACAGTCTGAGTCCGCCGGGGCAAACCCCGGCGGATTTGTTGCCGCCTCCCCGCAGATTTTATTGGCCCAGGAGGAGAAACGCGCCCCCTGGTCGAATGATGAATGCGATAGGCCGAAAAGGCCGGCATGGAATTCGTTAGAACGGGAGAAAGGATCGGGAAAAGTACGATGTCTGCAAAAGTAGAAAGTCTGTTGGCCCAGATGACGCTGGAGGAAAAAGCGGCCCAGATGGTCCAGATTCCTTACGCCCAAACGGGGCGGGAGGCGTCCCTGCGCTGGGCGAAAATGGGGGTTGGTTCCTTTCTGCACGTATGGGGGGATGAGGCCAGGGAGGTTCAGCAGGCCGCTTTGAGCAGCCGCCTGGGCATTCCGGTGCTTTTCGGCATCGACGCGGTGCGCGGCCACGCGCTGAACGATCATGCCACTATTTTTCCAACGCAATTGGCCTGCGCCTGCAGCTGGGACCGGGAAATAGTGAAGGAAATGGGCCGGGTGACGGCCAGGGAAGTGGCCACGGACGGCCTGCATTGGACGTTTTCTCCCCTCCTTTGCCTGTCCCGCGATCCCAGGTGGGGCCGGGTAAATGAAACCTTCGGGGAGGATCAGTACCTGACCGGCGAATTGGCCTCCGCCATGATTCAAGGCTATCAGGGGGATGATTTGAGCGCGCCGGAGAGCATTGCCGCCTGCGCCAAGCATTTTATTGCGTACGGGGAAGCCACCGGCGCCAGGGACGCTTATGATTCCTCCGTGAGCTACCGCAAGGTGAAGGACACCTTCCTGCCGCCCTTCCAAAAGGCGGTGGACGCGGGCTGCGCCACATTTATGACCGCCTACGGCTCCATTGACGGCACGCCCCTTACGGCGGACGGGCATATGCTGCGGGATATCCTGCGGGATGAAATGGGCTTTGACGGGTTCGTGGTCACCGACTGGTCCAACGTAACCAGCCTGGTGGAAAGGCAGCACGCAGCCAAGGATTCTCAGGAGGCGTCCCTCCTGGCGGCCCAGGCTGGCAACGATATGATGATGAACAGCCCGGAATTTTATGACTGCGTTATCCGCTTGGTGCGGGAAGGCAAGCTGGATGAAAAGGTGCTGGACGAGGCCGTGCGCCATATCCTGACCGTGAAGGAGCGGATGGGCCTGTTTGAGCAGCCGGAAAAAATGGGCAAGCCCGGCTGCATCGGCTGCGAGGCGCACCAGCAGGCGGCTTTGCGCGCCGCCCGGCGCAGCGTGACGCTGCTGAAAAATGAAGGGGTGCTGCCCCTGAAGAATGTGAAAAAAATCGCCGTCATCGGGCGCGGCGGCGACGATATCCGGATGCAGTACGGCGATTGGACGTATTTTACCCATCCTGAACCCCGGCCCCGCGACCCGGTGCGCCCCTATTCCACCATCCGGGAAGCGATGGAAAAGCTGGCGGGTGAAAAGGGAGCGAAGTGCGTGTACGCCTGCGGCTGCGGCCCCATTCCCTGCGCGCAGGACGATTTGGACGGCGCGGTGGAGGCCGCCCGCGGGGCGGATGCCATTGTGCTGGTGGTGGGCGACGAGATCAGTCAGGTGGGCGAATGGAAGGACCGGGCGGATTTGACCCTTTCCGGAAAGCAGATTGAACTGTTCCGCCGCCTTCGCGCCTTGGGCATCCCATTGGTCACGGTGCTCCAGTCCTCCAAGCCGCTGGTGCTGGGGCCCATTCCGGAGGAAACGGACGCCCTGCTCGTGGCCTTTAACGGCGGCGCCCATGGGGGCCAGGCGGTGGCGGAGGTTTTGCTTGGCGAAATCGAGCCTTCCGGCCGGCTGCCCATTTCCTTCCCGCGCCATTCCGGCCAGGTGCCGGTTTATTATAACCAGCTGCCCGGCTGGCACGGCGGCAAGTACTGCGATTTGCCCCAGGGCCCCCGGTTCGCCTTTGGCGAAGGCCTGGGCTACACGGAATTTGCCTACAGCGGTTTGCGCTTTGACGCGGACACGCTCAAGGGCTCCGTGCGCGTTCAAAACACCGGCAGCCGCCCCGGCCTGGAAACGGTGCAGGTTTATTTTAGAGACTGCGTGTCCTCCGTGCTCACGCCCGTCAAAAATCTGATCGCCTTCCAGCAGGTGGAATTGGCTCCCGGCGAAGAAAAGGAAGTTCAGTTCCAATTGAAGCGCTCCGATTTTTCGCTTGTAAACCGGAAGGAGCAGCGAATTGTGGAGCCCGGCGAATTCGTGCTCATGGCGGGCCACGATTCCCGCGATGAATCGCTGCTGCAGGTGCGGTTCTGGTTAAAAGAGGATTGAGGAAAAAGGGAAAGCCCGGCAAATTGGCCCAGGAAAAGAGGATGCAAGTGAGGATTATCGATTGTTCTGCCGGCAGCCATTTGGAATGCGTGCGCCAAGTGACGGCGCAGGGGGCGGCGCGCCCCGCCTGCATCGCCGCCGAGCACAGCATGGACGTGTATGTGAACGAACGCTTAGCCATGCGGGTGGTATGCACGCCGGAGCACTTGGATGAGCTGGCCGTTGGCCGCCTGCTGACGGAAGGCCTGATCGAAACGGCGGAGGACATTCAGGAAATCTGCATTTGTGAAAAAGGACAGCGGGTTCAGGCGCTCATCCGTAAAGAGGCCGCCGCGCGCCTGACGGCGGGGCAGGCGGAATCGGTTGGCGCCTGCTGCACGGATAACCGCACGCTGCTAAGCGGGAACGCGGCGGAAATAAAGCCCGTCAAGCCCATTCCATGGCAGCCCGGCTGGCTGCGGGACATGGCGGAAAGGCTGCGCAGGGAAGAACCGCTGTATGGCGCCACGCATGCGGCCCACGCCTGCTATTTGGCCCTGGAGGGCCAGGCGCTTTGCTGCCGGGAGGATATTGGGCGGCACAACGCTTTGGACAAGGTGATCGGCTGGGCGCTGATGGCGGGCGTGGACAGAGCCCGCTGCATGCTGTTTACCACGGGCCGCATGCCCGCTGATATGGTAGCCAAAGCGCTTCGTGCGGGCATTCCGCTGCTGGCCTCCAAAACCTATCCCACGGACCGGGGACTGGAATTGGCCCGCCGGGGAAGGCTGACCCTGGCAACGGTGCGGCCCGACGGGACCACCCTGATTTGGACCAACGGCCAGGAAACAGAGGGTCCAGAAGAAAAATGAGTTTTCATTCACTTGAAAAAG
>CAMOHY010000300.1 GCA_946615495.1 uncultured Clostridia bacterium | reverse complement strand
CCTACCGCGGCATGGGCTCCCTGGCCGCCATGGCCAACGGCAGCAAGGACCGCTATTTCCAGGAGGACGCGAAAAAGCTGGTGCCCGAAGGCGTGGAAGGCCGCGTGCCCTATAAGGGCGCCCTGGCCGACACCGTGTTCCAGCTGATGGGCGGCCTGCGTTCCTCCATGGGCTACTGCGGCACCCCCACCATTGACGATCTGCGCAGGGAGGGCGAATTCATCCGCATCACCGGCGCGGGCCTGACCGAAAGCCATCCCCACGATATTTACATCACCAAGGAAGCGCCCAATTATTCCCGGATGGACCACTGAGCATAGGCTTTCTTTTGAGCGGCGGAAGAAAACTTCGCCGCTTTTTTTCTTGACGGAAAACGATTTTTCCTGTATGCTGAGCGGAGAAAAAAGGGGGTGGGCAGCATGCCGACGCGCCGCAGCCAGGGAATGCTGGGATTGATCCGCAGCCATAAAAAACTGGCCAGCACGGTGGGAAACGATTGGATCATGAAGATCGATCCCCCCGCGGAAACGGTGGCAAAGCTGCGCATGAACGGCACCTCGGCCGAAGCGGTGCCGGGGCTGGATATGCCCGCGCTGATGGTTACGCCGAATCAGCTCGCGGCGGAAGACGCGGCTATTTTGCATCTTCATGGCGGCGCGTACGTGTCCGGCGGCATTTTGCAGTGCCGGACGCTGATATCGCCCATCTGTGCCGCGGCCCAGGTGCGCGCCTTGACCTTTTCCTACCGCCTGGCGCCCCGGCATCCCTATCCCGCCCAATTGGAGGACGCGTACCGCGCTTACCGGTATCTGCGGGAAAAGGGATACGCCGGAGGCAAAATTGCGCTGGTGGGGGAAAGCGCGGGGGGCAATTTGGCCCTGGCGCTGGCCCTGCGATTGCGGGAGGAAGGGGAAGAAATGCCCGCCGCCCTCGCCCTGCTCTCGCCCTGGGTGGACCTGGCCCAGACGGGGGACAGCTACCGGGAATTGATCGACGTGGACGCCACCCTGGACGCGGAGGACCTGATGAAGCACGCCATTGGCTTCGCGGGCAGCCTGGAGCGGCTTAAGGACCCGGACATTTCTCCGGTTTACGCGGATTTTACGGGCTTTCCGCCGGTACTCATCCACTGCGGCACCCAGGAAATTCTGCTCAGCGATTCGGAAATGCTGGAAAAGGCCATGCTGCGGGACGGCGTGGACGCCCATCTTTTCCGCTGGGCGGGCATGTGCCACGTGTTTCAGGCCTTCGGGTTTGAGGAAAGCAAGGCGGCCAACCGGCAGCTGGGCCAGTTTGTGCGCGGCTGTCTGGTCCGGGACGAAGGGGAAAAAATTTGAGCTCTGGTAATGCGCCCCGCGGAAAGGGGACAATTTGAAAAAAATGCAAAAAATAATGCGCCCGGCGGCGTTCCATGCGGGAAAAAGCTTGCATTTATCGCCGCTGTATGCTATTATATAAGATAGTGCTTTGTGCATTGCACGGAGTACAACCACGCCGATTTGGCGAATATGGAGGGTGTTCCTAATGGGTTACACGGTAGAAAAGATCTCTGGCAATCAAGTGAAAATCGCGTTTGAAATCGCCGCCGAAAAATTTGACGAAGCGGTGCAGAAGGCTTACCTGAAGGTGCGCGGACGGGTGAATGTGCCCGGCTTCCGCAAGGGCAAGGCTCCCCGCAAGCTGATTGAAAGCATGTACGGCGAGGGTGTGTTTTATGACGACGCGTTTGATATCCTGTTCCCCGGCGAATATGAGGCCGCTGTGAAGGAAAACGACCTGAAGGTGGTTGACCGTCCCGAAGTGGACGAAGTAAAGCAGATCGGCGTGGGCAAGGATTTGCAGTTTACGATCAAGGTGTTTGTGCGGCCCGATGTGGAATTGGGCGATTATAAGAACTTGAAGGCCACCAAGTTTGTGCACAAGGTGACCGACGAAGAAATCGATAACCGCATCCAGCAGGATGTGGATAAGGCCACCACCATGGCGGACGTGACCGACCGCGCCGTGGAAAAGGGCGATACGGTGAACCTGAACTACGCCGGCACCGTGGACGGCGTTGCCTTTGAGGGCGGCACCGCCGAAAACCAGACCCTGGAAATCGGCTCCGGCCACTTCATCCCCGGCTTTGAGGACCAGATGATCGGCATGAGCATCGGCGAGGAAAAGGACCTGAACGTCACCTTCCCCGAAGAATACCACGCTGAAAACCTGAAGGGCAAGGCCGCCGTGTTCCATGTGAAGGTGAACGGCATTCAGGCCAAGGTGGTGCCCGCGCTGGACGACGATTTCGCCGCCGACGTGAGCGAATTCAACACCTTTGACGAATACAAGCAGAACATCGTGAAGGAACTGAACGAGCGCGCCCAGAAGAACGCCGACACCCAGCTGGAAAACGACCTGGTGCAGCAGGCGGTGGACGCTTCCGATTGCGATATTCCCGACGCCATGATCTAAGACGAGATCGACATGATGATCCGGGAAATGAAGATGCGCATGATGTACCAGGGATTGCGGTATGAGGATTACCTCAAGTACACCGGCCAGACCGAGGACCAGGTGAAGGAAATGTATCGGCCCGAAGCCAAGAACCGGGTAAAGATGCAGCTGGTTCTGGAAGCGATGGTGAAGGCTGAAAACGTGGAGGTTTCCGAAGAAGAAGTGGAAAAGGCCACCGCGGAAGAAGCGGAACGCTCCGGCCGGGATTTGGAAGAATTCAAGAAGTCTCTCAATGACCGTCAGAAGGAATATCTGAAAGAAAACGCCGCCATCCGCAAGGTGGTGGACATGATCGTGGCGAACGCGCAGGTGGAAGAAAAGGACGAAAGCGAACGCATTGACGCCTCCGAAACCATCAAAGCCGTGGAAGCCGCTGCCGAAGCCGCCGGTCTGGACGAAGAAAAGGAATAATCCCAAAGAACCCGTCATATCATAGGAATGGGATGGAAGGAGGATGGACGGATGTCTTTGATCCCCTATGTAGTAGAACAAACGGTTCACGGTGAAAGGTCGTATGATATTTATTCCCGGTTGCTCAAAGACCGGGTGGTTTTCCTGGGCAGCGCGATTGACGATCAGGTGGCGAACGCCGTCGTGGCGCAATTGCTGTTCCTGGAAACGGATAATCCCGACGCTGATATCAACTTGTATATCAACAGCCCCGGCGGGTCCGTAACGGCGGGCATGGCAATTTTTGATACCATGAACTATATCAAATGCCCTGTGCGCACGGTTTGCATCGGCATGGCCGCCTCTATGGGCGCTTTC
>CAMOHY010000299.1 GCA_946615495.1 uncultured Clostridia bacterium | reverse complement strand
CCATCATGCCGGGGGCGGATGATGAAATGCGACGGAACCTGGCTGAACAGGCGGTCAAAATCGCGGAGCATTTTGAAGGCGTAAAGCTTCCCCGCTTTACCCTTATCAACTTAAACGCGCCCGCCATCCCGCCCAAGGATTTGCAGCCGCTGAAAATCTGCCCCCTCAGCCAAGCCTATTATCTGGATGGATACGAACGGCGAATTAGCCCTCTGGGCCAAACCTATTTCTGGCTCAAGGCCAACGATACCTCCGGCGTGCCCATGGAGCCCGCAGAGCCCGGCAGCGATTATTATTTCCTGCATAATGGACATATCACTTGCACTTTTTTGGGCAATTTCCGGGATTTCAACGGAGATTTCGCGGAAAAAATGCAGGATTTCCTGAAATAAACTTGCATTTTTCCTCCCGCATCCTGTATAATACTGCGGTATTGATATTTTCACCCGGAGGTCCGGCGGAAGGAGCAGTATGGAAATAGAGCAGGATCTGATTACCCGTTTGAACAAAAGCGGCAAACGGCTGAGCAAAAGCCACCGCCGGATAGCCGATTTTATCATGGCGCATTATGATAAGGCCGTATTTATGACAGCCTCCGCCTTGGGCGAAGCGGTGGACGTGAGCGAAAGCACGGTGGTGCGCTTTGCAATCGCCCTGGGCTACAATGGGTATCCGGAATTGCAGCATTCCCTGCAGGAATTGGCCCGCCACCGGCTCACGGCCGTGCAGCGCTTCAAAATGGCTTCCGATATCGCCGATCAGGACGTGCTGCCAACCGTCATCCGCGCGGATATGCAGAATATCCGCCGCACGGTGGAGCAATTGGACCAGCAGGCTTTCGACCAGGTGGTGGAACGGCTGCTTTCGGCGGATACCATTTATGTGCTGGGCCTTCGCTCTGCCGCGCCCCTGGCCCAATTTTTCAGCTATTACCTTCATTTTATTTTTGACGACGTGCGGGAAGTGGCCTCCGGCACCAGCGACGTGTTTGAAACCATCGCCCGCATCCGCAAAACGGACGTGCTGGTGGGCATTTCCTTTCCCCGCTATTCCAACCGTACCCTGGAAGCTATGCGCTTTGCCCATGTGAGCGGCGCCCAGGTGATCGGCCTGACCGACGGGCCCATGAGCCCGCTCAACGACGCGGCGGATATTTGCTTGTCCGCCCGCACGGACATGGCCTCCTTCGTGGATTCGCTGGTGGCGCCCCTGTCGGTCATCAACGCGCTGCTGGTGGCCCTGGCGCTGAAAAAGCGGCAGGATTTGAACCGCCATCTTGAAAAACTGGAAGGGATCTGGGACGCGTACAGTGTTTACCTCAACAAAGAAAACCAATGATGTGATCGTGGTGGGCGGAGGCGCGGCGGGCATGATGGCCGCGCTGTTTGCCGCGCAAAGCGGCGCCCAGGTAACGCTGCTTGAAAAAAACGAAAAGCTGGGCAAAAAGGTGTATATCACCGGCAAAGGCCGCTGCAACGTGACCAACGCCTGCGAAGATATGCAGGATTTTCTGCGGGAGGTGCCCCGAAACCCCCGGTTCCTGTTCAGCGCTCTCCGGCAGTTTTCCCCCCAGGATATGCTGGACCTTTTGCGCGCTTTGGGATGCGAAACCAAGGTGGAGCGCGGGCGGCGGGCCTATCCCGTGTCCGACCATGCCAGCGACGTGACCAAGGCCTTGGAAAAGGGATTAAGGCAGGCGGGCGCGGCCATCCGCTTGCACGCGGAGGTAAGCGGCATCCTGCAAAAAAACGGCCGTGCCGCGGGGGTCCAATTGCAAAATGGAGAAGCGCTGGCCGCCTCCGCCGTCATCGTGTGCACCGGCGGCCTTTCCTACCCCTCCACCGGCTCTACGGGCGACGGGCTGCGCTGGGCCCAGGAAACGGGCCATCAGGTGACGCCGCCCCGGCCTTCCCTGGTAGGATTGCGCACCAAGGAAACCTGGCCCATGGAGCTTCAGGGGCTCACACTAAAAAATGTTTGCCTAACTGGGTCAAGCTATGGTAAAATAATATATTCCGAGCAGGGCGAAATGCTCTTTACCCATTTTGGGGTGTCCGGCCCTTTGGTCATTGAGCTTTCCTGCCACCTGCCGGAGGACGGCCAGGCTGAATTGACCCTGAACTTAAAGCCCGGCCTTACGCGGGAGCAGCTGGACCAACGGCTCATGCGGGAATTGTCCGCCGGGAAAAAGCAATTGTCCACCGTGCTGCAATCGCTGCTTCCCCTGCGCTTTTCCGCGCTGTTTCCCCAGCTGTGCGGGGTGGACGGCAAAACGCCCTGCAGCCAGGTGACGGGCAAAATGCGCGCCGCCATCGCGGATAAGCTCCAGGCCCTGCCCCTCACCGTGGTGGGCACCCGGCCCATCGCCGAAGCCATCGTCACCAGAGGCGGGGTGGCGGTGAAGGAGCTTTCCCCCAACACCATGGAAAGCAAACGCCTGCCCGGCCTGTATTTTGCCGGTGAAGCCATCGACGTGGACGCCCATACCGGCGGCTACAACCTGCACATCGCCTGGGCAACCGGGGCCTTGGCGGGCAAAAGCGCCGCGAAAGCCCTTCAGGGGGAGGCGTAAAGGATGTCCGGCAAAGCGTTCATGGCGGTCACCCTAACCTTTATGGGGCTGGTGTTTCTGATTTTTGCCGTGCTTTTCGCCTGGAAAAAGGAAAAGGCCTGCGGGCTCATCGCGGGTTTCAATTCCATGACGGAGTCCCAGCAGGCCCAATACGACCGCGCGGCCATTGCCAGGGATTACGGCCGGCTGTTTGCCTGGTGGACGGCGGGCGCGTTCCTGTTTGCCGTCCTGAGCCTGATATGGGGTTGGATTCCCTTTATCGCCGCCTGGGCGCTGCTGATTCTGTCCACAGCTCCGCACATGCACCTGTGGGCGGAAAACGCTTTTAAAAAATATAAGATTAACCATTGACCGGAGGGTTTTCCCATATGCAGTACATTATTTTGGACCTGGAATGGAACCAGCCCATCTCCTACCACTCCCCCGCCTATAAAAGCGTGGGCGGCAAGCTGCTCTTTGAAATGATTCAGATCGGCGCGGTAAAGGTGGACGAGAATTACAAAGTGGTGGATTCCTTTTCCCAGCTCATCCAGCCGCAGCACTATGTGCGGCTCCATCCCCGCATTTCCCGCATCACCCATATCACCCAGGACGATTTGGCCGACGCGCCCGCCTTCAATGAAGCGGTGGCCGCTTTCGCCGCCTGGTGCGGGGAGGATTACGCGCTGCTCACCTGGGGCTGCGACGATATTTCCGTGC
>CAMOHY010000298.1 GCA_946615495.1 uncultured Clostridia bacterium | reverse complement strand
CACTGGCTTTCCTGGGGGCACACCCGGCCGCACACGGCGGGCAGGGAGGAGGACTGGGCGATAATCTGGTAAGCTTCCTCAAAATGGCCTTCCGCCATTTCCTTGATGAAATCGGGGATGCGGATGCGCACGGGGCAGCCCCCCACGCAGGGCCGGTGCTTGCAGTTCAGGCACCGCTTGGCTTCGTCCATGGCCGTTTCGGCGGAATAGCCCAGGGCCACTTCCTGAAAGTTCTTGTTCCGTTCGTCGGGGGCCTGAGAGGGCATGGGGTTTTTCTGCATGGCCATATTGGGCATCGTTTATTTCGCCTCCTTGAACAGATTGCAGGCTTCTTCGTAAGCGTGGCGTTCAAAATCCTGGTAGGTGCGGCCGCGGGCCATGGCTTCGTCAAAATCGATTTCATGGCCGTCAAATTCCGGGCCGTCCACGCAGGCAAACTTGGTTTTTCCGCCCACCGTCAGCCGGCAGCCGCCGCACATGCCCGTGCCGTCGATCATGATGGGGTTCATGCTGGCGATGGTTTTCACGCCGTACTGCTTGGTGAGCTGGCAAACGAACTTCATCATGATAAGGGGACCAATGGTGATGACCTCGTCGTACTTTTCTCCGCTTTCAATGAGCTTTTTCAGCGCGTCGGTAACGAGGCCCTTTTCCCCCCAGGAGCCGTCGTCGCTCATGCGGACAAATTTGGTGCTGGCGGCTGAAAATTCATCCTCCAGGATGACCAAATCCTTGTTGCGGAAGCCCGCGATGGCGTGCACCTCCGCCCCCTGCTGGAAAAGCTTTTTGGTAACGGGGTAGGCGATGGCGCAGCCCACGCCGCCGCCCACCACGGCCACCTTTTTCAGCCCCTCCGTATGGGTGGCCCGGCCCAGCGGTCCCACGAAATCATGGATAAAATCGCCCTCGTTCAGGTGATTCAGTTTTTCGGTGGTTGCGCCCACGATTTGGAAAATGATGGTGACGCTGCCCTTCTCCCGGTCAAAATCCGCCACGGTGAGGGGAATGCGCTCCCCATTTTCGTCCACCCGCAGGATGATGAACTGCCCCGGTTCCGCTTTGCGGGCCACCAGCGGCGCGTCCACCTCCATCAGGGTGACGGTGGGATTCAGGCTTTTTTTCAGCAGGATCTTGTTCACGAGCCAATCCTCCTTATGGAAATCAGCAATTTCGGCTTGCGCTTGGTCCTACGGCGCGAGGACGCCGTATGGAACTCTTATTATATCAGATATTGCGGAAGAAAAAAACAGAAAAACAAAATAAGAGCATTTTTCCATGCCGGGAAGTTTTTTGCTTTTTCTTGACGGCGGGGCAGGAAGTGCAGTATGATGGGGACGGGATCATTTCTCAAAGGAGCGGCTATGAAGAAAAAAACCAACCGGGACCGCACGCAGCGTGTGGCGCTGTGCGGCCTGCTGATTGCCATGATGCTGGTGCTGGGCTTTGTGGAAAGCCGCATCCCCATCGACGCGGGCATTCCCGGCATCAAGCTGGGCCTTTCCAACGGCGTGCTTATTTTTGCCGTGTATATGCTGGATATTCCCACGGCGTGGATGCTGATGGTGCTGAAGGTGGTGCTGTCCGGCTTGCTGTTTGGGGGCTTTAGCAAAATTATGTACGCTCTGGCCGGCGGCGTGCTGAGCATGCTGTTCATGACTGGGCTGAGCCGGGTCAAATCCATGCGGCCCATTACGGTGAGCATGGTAGGGGGCGTTATGCACAACGTGGGCCAGGTGGCCCTGGCTATGATTCTTTTGCACACCAATCAATTGCTGTATTATATGGCGGTGCTGATGCTGGTGGGCCTCGCCTGCGGCGCGCTGACGGGCATCGTGGCCGAAAGCGTGATGCGGCATTTGAAGGCGGTCCAATAATTTTTTCGGGATGAAGGCATCCCTTTTTTTCATACCCGTTTTTCCGCCCGCATAAGCTGGAGGGAAGGAGAAATGGGATGAATGGGCGATGCGGTGTTTTGCGTGGTGGGCGCCATCGTGGGGGCGGGCTTTGCTTCCGGCCGGGAGATCATGCAGTTTTTCAGCCGGTGGGGAACCTTTTCCTGGCCCCTCGCCGCCCTGGCCGGGGCGCTGATGGGCTTTCTCATCTACCGGCTGCTCCGAAAAGAAGGAGAAAAAGGAGCGGGCATAGGCTTTCGCTGTTTGGCCGCTCTTGTTTATTTGGCTGTGGGCGGCGGCATGACGGCGGCGGCGGGGGAATTGTGGGCCCTGACCGTTTCCCTTCATTGCGCGCGGGCGGCGGGCAGCCTGATTACCCTTGCGCTGTGCGCCTGCCTGGCCGCCGCGTCCTTAAAAGGAATGGCCTGGCTGGGAAAAGCGCTGCTGCCCTGCATGGCGCTGGCCTTTCTTCTATGCCTGCGCGTGCCTGGGCAGGAAGAAAGGGGCGGAAGCGTTTCCCTTCCGGACGGCGCAATTGCTTCGGCTCTGGCCGCCAGCTATTGCGGCATGAACGCGCTGCTTTCCGCGCCGGTGCTCGCGGAGATGGGGAAAAAAATGTCCGCGTACGAAAAAAAGCGCGCCGCCCTGCTGTCCGGCCTAACGGCGGGCGGCTTGCTGCTGCTGGCCAACGCCGCCCTGCTTCCCCACGCGCAAAGGCTTAAGGATCAGGCGCTGCCTACGGTGGCGCTGCTCAGGGATTATGGAAAATTGGGCTATTACCTGTCCGCGGCGGTGCTGTATTTGGCGGTGATGACCACCCTGACCGCCGTTTTGCGGGGCCTGAACGGCTTGCTTTCCCCGTTCGCACCCCATTTTTCCCCCTGGGTTTCCGCGCTGCTTACGGAGGCGGTGTCTCTGGCGGGGTTTCAGGACATCGTGGAAAAGGCGTATCCGGCGCTGGGCTTTTTCAGCTTGTTTTTTCTTTGGAAAAATGGAACAAAGGCAGTGGATTTAACGTTTTTGGGAGAAAGAAAGCAAAATAGCTGACTGTAAAAGTCCGCGCCGGACCCTGCGAAATCCGGCGCGGACTCAGAGCATCGACAAAGTCGATGCTCTGCCATCGAAAGTCTGCAAGCAGTCTTTCGATGGGAACATCAATTTGCTATAATACTATTCTTCTTCTAAAAACTTACCATCTTTGTGCGACTTTTGCGCCCTGGCGTTACCTCATTCCGGTCAACGTAGCGCTGCTACGCCTCCCTTCATTCGGTTTAGCCAGGGCACAAAATCCATCCCAAATCTGGTAAGTTTTTAGAACGCGAATAGTATAAAATGGCATTTCCAGGCAATTCAGCCTGGAAATGCTCATTTTACGGCCGCA
>CAMOHY010000297.1 GCA_946615495.1 uncultured Clostridia bacterium | reverse complement strand
CCCGCCGGGCGTTGCCAATCACCAGCCGCGCCCCGGTGGAAAGCAGCTTTTCCCCATCCCGCTGGGCCAGGCACCCGGCAATGACCACCTGCGCCGCGGGATTTTGGCGCAGGGCCCGGCGCACGGCGTTCAGGCTCTTTTTGTCCCCCGTGCCCGTCACCGTGCAGGTGTTCACCACGTACACATCGGCAGGCTGGGAAAAATCCCTTACCTCATAGCCCGCCTGCTCAAACAGCTCCAGCATGGCCTGGGAATCATATTGGTTCACCTTGCAGCCCAAGGTGTGAAACGCCACAGAACGCATAGTTTGACCTTCTTACTTTAAAATGAATAGCTTTTGCCAATCCGGACCGTTTTCAAAATACAGCGTGCAGTTTGTTTTCGTTCCGTCTACTCCATATCGCCCGAAAGCGTGAGCAGGGAAAGAAGCGCCGCCAGGCCCGCCGTTTCTGTGCGGAAAATGCGGGGGCCCAAGGTAACGCCCCGGCCGCCGGCGGCGCGCAGCTGTTCCATTTCCTCCGGCGAAATGCCGCCCTCCGGCCCAATAACGATGGCCACGTTCTTTTCTTCCTGCCAGGCGGCGCGGATGCCCCGGCCCCGCTCCTCCTCCCAGGGAACCAACGCTACATCATAGCCCTGCATGTCCCCGCAGAGCTGGGCAAAGGAAATGGGCAGCGCAACTTCCGGCGTTACCGCCCGGCCGGACTGCTTGGCCGCCTCCGCGGCGATGCGCTGGAAGCGGGCCTGTTTTTTCGGCGCGTCCTTGCCCTCCCATTTTGCCACGCACCGGGAGAAGGCTACGGGCACAATGCGCCCCACCCCCGCCTCCGTGCACTTTTGGGCGATCCAATCCATCTTTTCCCCTTTGGGAATGCCCTGGTACAGCGTAACGCGCACGGAAGGCTCGGTCGACGGCAGCTCCCGGCCTAATTTCAGCGTTACCTGCGGCTCGGTTTCCTCCAGCACGGCGGAATATACCTTTCCCTCCAACAGCGCCTGGCATTCGCTGCCTTTTTCCAGGCGCAGCACCCGCAGGGCGTGAGCTGCCTCCTCCTTGAGCAGCACGGCGCGCCCCTCGTCAATCCGCTCGGCAAAAAAACGGTGCATAGCTTCCTCCCATATGCGTAATACACACATTGTATCACATGCTAAGCAAAAAATGAAGCACCGAAATTTCGCGCTTTGCGGCAGCGGATCATGTAAAAAAATGTTCTTTCCGATATTTTCCCTTGTGAATCGGGGCCGATTCTGGTATACTGTATGCGGATGCTTTTGTCCTGAAACACGACACGCAGGAGGTTCACTGCTTTGAGCAACTATAATGATGATTTTTCCACTCCGCAGCCGCCGGTGCGCCACCGCCGCAGCGACAGGCACCGCCATGGCGATATTCCCGCCGAATCCCCTTCTTATTCTCAGGCCCGGCAGGAGGAAGCGCCCCAGGAAATTCAGTGGCAGCGCCGCCAGCCCACTCCCATGTGGCAGGAGGAGGACGACGGGCAGACCCGCGCTTATCAATCCCGCCGGCAGGAACCTGCCCTGGATGATGGGCTGTATATGCGCCGTCCCCTGCCTCCGGAGGAGGACGACGAAGAGGAGGACGAGCGCCGGGGTATTCCCTGGCTGAAAATCGCCGCCATCGTGCTGGCCGTGCTGGCGCTT
The DNA here is from genome assembly GCA_946615495.1 of uncultured Clostridia bacterium. Taxonomy (GTDB): domain Bacteria; phylum Bacillota; class Clostridia; order Christensenellales; family Aristaeellaceae; genus RUG563. The sequence continues at coordinate 1,616 of CAMOHY010000297.1, read as the reverse complement.
TTGGCTGCCGCCCTGTTTTTCTTAAAGGACGCCGGCCCCCTGAATCCCTTAAAGGAGGCGCTGAACAGCCTGGTGCACGTGCAGGCCAAAGCGCCGGGCGAGGTCATTTCCTTCCAAACGGCCAGCAGCACCGCCTCCACCAACACCCGGCTGCAGTTTACCCTGACCACCAACCAATCGGTGGACGGGGTGCGCATCGTGGACGCGGAGGGCAACGAAATCGCCTGCTCCGCCACGCTGGTGAACGGCGCCAACGAAACCAACAAAATTTGGAACATTATTGCCATCTTTGACGTGCCCTACAGCGGCGATGTGTTTGCCGTCATTCGGGAGGGCGAAACCTGGAAACGCACGGACAAAAGCGTTCCCCTCCTGATTACCGACCCCACGCCCGCCCCCACCGAAACGCCGCTGCCCACCCAGCTGCCGCTGACGACGGCAGCCCCTCAAATTCCCACCGAAGCGCCCGCCGCGGCCCTGAATACGGAAACGGCCGCGACCCAGGAAGGCATTGTGGCCCCCGTCACCTGGGCCCCCACCAATCCTCCCGTCACCGTGGAGCCGGATACGCCGGAGCCCACCCAGGAACCTACCCAGGCGCCTACCTCTGTGCCTACCCAGGCGCCTACTCAGGAGCCCACTGCCGTTCCCACCGCCGCCCCCACGGCCGTGCCCACCAGCACGCCTGTGCCCCGGCTGGAAGCGGCGGCAGGCGCTGGTTCCCTCAAATCCACAGACACGGTGTACCAGGGCAGCAAGAGCATCACCCTGGACCGGGACCCCGGCTATATCGCCCCCAACCCGGATAATTACGCCTTCTACAACGCGGGGGTGCTCACCTTCCGGGGAGATAACTTCCGCCGCAACGCTTCTTTTGGCACCGTGAACGTGGAAAAGGAACAGCTTTCCATCCTGTGGCAGAGCCCCGTGGGCTACCTGAAAACCGCCGATAACGGCACCCTCTACGGCCTGGGCTGGACCGGCCAGCCCGCCATCGTTAAATGGACCAAGGAAGGCCGCGAGGGCATGAACGTGTTCGAGGAGCAAAAGAACACCAAGACCCTGATCGAGGTCATTTTCGGCGCGCAGGACGGCAAAATCTATTTCCTCAACCTGCGCGACGGCACCGCCACCCGCGACACCATCAACGTGGGCTATCCCCTCAAGGGCAGCGTGTCCATCGACGCCATGTGCCGGCCCCTGCTGGCCGTGGGCCAGGGCATTTCCAAGCTGCCAAGCAAAACCGGCAGCATCGGCTTGCACATCTACAACCTGGTGGACGGCAAGGAAGCCTACTTCCTCAACGGCCGCAAATCCAACAGCCAGGTGCAGTATACCACCAACGGCGCGTTTGACGGCACCGCCCTGTTCCTGAACAATAACCAGGGCACCGACGCCCTCATCGTGGCCGGGGAAAACGGATTGCTCTACACCGTGGATTTGAAGAGCGAGTTCAGCTACCCTTCCGTAGAGCATCCGGACCGGGCCTACAGCATCAAAATCGACCCCAAGATCACCTATCTGCGCACCAAGGCCGCCGCGGAAAAGGACGCCCTGGTGAGCGTGGAAAGCAGCGTGGCCATGTACGATAAATACATCTATATGGCCGACACCTA
>CAMOHY010000296.1 GCA_946615495.1 uncultured Clostridia bacterium | reverse complement strand
CCTGGCCGAAAAATGAGCCTATTCAGCGTTTCTTCAAGCTGAATAGGCCATTTTTTAAGGAATTGATGGATCGAATGAAAATGGAATCCCAATTCCACTTTCATTCGCAGGGTGTCGGCAAACCTCTGAAAAGGCCTTCCCCGGCCTTTTTTTCTTTCCGTAAAAACCTCTTGCCTCCGGGCTGGGATGCGTGATATAATTTTTCCATCATCAGTCCAAACCGTGCAAGAAAAGGGAGGACTGGCTCGTTTTATGGGTGATCCCACTTTGAAGGAGGAAATGATCGAATGAAACGGTTTTTGTGCTTATTGGCGGCGCTGACGCTGCTGTGCGCCTGCTGCCCCGCCCTGGCGGACGACGGCGGCGCTGTGGGCTCTTCCCTTCTGCGCGGCCTGACCCATAACTGCCCCAACACGGGCATCATGCTCCCTGAAGCCTTCAGCCCTTACCAGACCACCTATTTGCTCACCGTGGCGGACTGGGTGTCCCGCCCCACGTTTACCCCCACGGCCATGGACCCCAACGCCGTCATTCGGGTGAACGGCCAAATCGTAAAAAGCGGCCAGGCCAGCCAGATCATTCAAATGTCGGATAAGCCCCAGGCCGTTACCATCCAGGTGACCAACGGCGCGGCTGCCACCACGTACACCATTTACCTTCAGCGCCGCCCCAGCGAAAAGCGCACCCGCGTGTCCGCGGGCTACATCAACAATATTTACCTCAAGGGCACCACCTGGCGCATCGACGCCGACCTGGTTACCATCAAGTACAGCGGCGAGGATTACACCAGCGGCAATTTGTCCACCTTCTCCAACGGCGGTGTGGATTCCTACGATTACGAGGTGGACCCCAACTGCATTTTCTATTACGGCACCAAAAACAATTGCTACCGCGCCACCAACATTGCCAACTTTATGAACAGCTATTTGCAGTACGGCAGCTCCCTGTACACCATCGTGTACATGGAGAGCAAAATCGTGGCCGTGCTCCCCTACGGCGCGGATTACTGACAGATTTCTCCATAACAAAAGGCGCTGCCTCACATTCTGTAAAAAAACGCGCAAATGCAGTATTGGCTGACCCGCACAATCTGTAGGGGGCTGTCTCAAAACTCATTTTTCCAAATGAAAATGTGGCACAAGATTCTACCAATCTGGCTGGAATCTTGTGCCACATTTTATAGGTTTTCGTAAATACTTCCTGATTTGACACAGCCCCATCAACAACCCGCAGGACCTTCAAGGAGGAAGGAACGATGCGGCTTTGCGGCTTACCGGCGGCGGGTCATGAACGGGCTTTGCGCGCCTGGGCGCGCTTTTTGGCGTCAGCCTTGGGGTTTATCATTTGCTCCTGATGGGCGGCCTTGCACCAGCTTTTCAGCGCGCAGCCTTCGCAGTCTGGCCGTTGGCTGTGGCACACCCGGCGGCCATGGTAAATCATCCAATGGTGGGCCTGGCTCCATTTGTCGCGGGGAATAAGCGCCATGAGCTGTTTTTCCGTTTCCTCCACCGTCAGGGCGTCGGAAAGGCCCAGGCGGTTGGCCACCCGGAACACATGGGTGTCCACCGGGATAGCGGGAATGCCAAAGGAAAAGGCCAGCACCACGTTGGCGGTCTTGCGGCCCACGCCGGGCAGCGCCGTCAGCTCCTCCAGGGTGGAGGGCACCTGGCCGTCGTACTTTTCGGCGATGATTTTGCAGGCGTTCACAATATTCACGGCCTTGGATTTGAAGCCGCAGGATTTGACGTAGGGGAACAGCACTTCCGGCGTGGTCTGGGCCATGGCCTTGGCGTCCGGAAAATCCCGGAACACGGCGGGCGTTACCTGGTTCACCCGCGCGTCGGTGCACTGGGCGGCCAAAATGGTGGCCACCAGGGTTTCATAGGGGTTGGAAAAGTGCAGCTCCGGTCCCGCGTCGGGGTAAAGCTTTTCCAGGCCTTCCAGAATGTTTTTTTGGCTTTCATTCATAAAGGAACCTCTTTTTTATCGGGTTAGCGCGTAAACGGCCACCGCCGCCGCGCCCAGAACGGCCATCGCCGCCAGGAAAACGACGTTTTTCCGGGTGAAGCGCAGCTTGTCGGCGCCGCTGTAAACAAAGCCCAGCTTTTGCAAGGGGGGAATGACCGTGCGCAGAAACAGCACCAGCAGCACCGATTCCAACGGGAACAGCACCAGGTTTTTTACGATGCGCAAGCCGTCGAAAATGGCGTAATGGCGGCCCAGCACCACCTGGTAATAGGCCCACATAATGGGCGTGTTGAGCACGATGTTCACGAAAAAGTCAATGCAGAAGCGGGACAGGGTGACGCGCAGGGCCGTAACCTCCGTGCGGTACAGAAACAGCGCGAAAATCAGCGACCCGGCGATTTCAACGAAGATGAAGGGGAAAAAGTAAACCCCCGTGGGGAAGAGGAGGCAGCCAAGCGTGTCCGACACCGCGGCGGCGGCGATGGCCACCACCGGGCCAAACACCATGGCCCCGAAGGCGTTGATGAAAAACGCCACGTTGATGCGCAGATTAGCGGCGATGGGAATGCTGACAGACTTGAGCGCCACCCGCAGGGCGATCATCAGCGCGGCGAACAGAAGCGTTTTCAGGCTTTTGAACTCGGACGCCGCCTGCAACCAGTAGGCGCGGGAAAAGGGCGTTTTAAACAGCCGGGGCTTTCCGGCTTCCTTATTTGGATACATGAAAAAATCCGCCTCCTTACAGTATTCGACCCGCAGAGGCAGATAAAAACAACCTGGCAGCGGGATGCGCCGCAGGCACCGCGCCGGAAAAAACCGGCTTCGTCTCATGACAACTCCCCGTTCATGAGCACTTGACGCGCCTGCAGCTACTCTGCTTACGAATCGTTCCTTCTTATTGTAACACGGGAACGGCCAAAGAGCAAGAAAGACGCAAAGAAAATACAATAATTGGGGAATAAAAAATTACGAAAAAATTAATTTTCAAAATTTGCCTGGATCAGAGGCATATTTTTTTGTTTTGCCTCTTGCTTTTTTGGCCCCTTTCCTCTATAATACTTTATTGGCACATCCTTGCGTCCTACAAGGATAGGACGCCATATGTCCATGAGGAGGTGAATGGAAATGAACAAGTATGAAGTGGTGTACATCATCGACCCTGCTGTGGAAGACGAAGCCCGCAAGGCCCTGATCGCCAAGTTCAACGACCTGATTACCGGCAACGGCGGCAGCGTTGAAAAGGTGGAAGAGTGGGGCAAGCGCCGCCTGGCCTATGCCATCGATTATAAGACCGAGGGCTACTATGTGCTGGT
>CAMOHY010000295.1 GCA_946615495.1 uncultured Clostridia bacterium | reverse complement strand
TCAGGCGGCGGGCGTTATGATATGAATGTATTTATTGCCAGAAGGCGAAAATACCGTATCCGATGGGGGGAGGCTTGGCATGAAGCAAGCGGCGAAGCAGATTGTATTTTGCGCGTTGGCGCTGATTCTTGTTTGTGCGGCAAGCCGGCTGACGCTTTTCCGCACCTATGTGGTCCATGTGCCGGCGCGCTTTTCCGTGGGGGAGGAAACGCCTTCGGACGGGCGGGAATTTCAGGTAAAAGCGGAACCTGACATTGTGCGGCTGGGAGAGCAAAAGTGGCATGACGGCTATTTGAGCGTGCCCATTCACCCTGAGCGGAAGGGCGAAACCGATTTGCTGCTTCTGGACCCAAACGGGGAGGAAATTGGTTTTCACCCGCTGCGGGTGGGGCCGCTGGGCACGGTATATGATTTGCAGTCGGGCGGCTTTACCGGCGATACCGCCGTGCTGATTGCCGTAACGCTGTTTTGGTTCTTCATCAGCGCGATCATGCTGTGGCATTATTTCCAGGCGAAGGGCCCCGCCTATTACGCCTATTCTACCATTTATTTTTCCGGCTTCTCCCTGTTTTCGCTGGTGACGGGGCTTTTGATGCTGCGCGTCACCGTTTCCCATGTGCTGCAGCCGGCGAATTTCAGCATGTTTTCGGCGTACAGCACCATCAACGGAGCCAGCAAGCAATTCATGATGCTGACCATGCCCGTGATGGCGGCCTTTGCCCTTGCCATGGCAATCAGCAATATCGTGCTGCTGCGGCATGAAAGAGCGCGGCTGAAAAATGTGCTGGGCCTTGCGGTCAGCTTGCTGCTGATCGTGGGCGAAGCGGTGGGTTTTCTCCTATTTTGGCGGGATTTTTCAGGCTCGGAATGGGAGGGACGGATTCAAAACACCCTGGAAAACGTGTACGCCACAGTGTTTGTGTATTTTGAATGTATGCTGGCAGGCTCTGTGATCTGCGGCGTCAAGGCGGCCAGGCATCACCCCGCCATGGACCAGGATTTCATTATCATTCTGGGCTGCTGGTTTAGAAAGGACGGCACCCTGCCGCCGCTTTTGCGCGGCCGGGTGGACCGGGCCCTGGATTTTTGGCGCGAGCAGAAGGAGCGGACGGGAAAGGAAGCCGTTCTTATTCCCTCCGGCGGGCAAGGAAGGGATGAAGCCATGCCGGAGGCCGAGGCCATGCGGCGGTATCTCCTTTCCCAGGGCGTCCCGGAAGAAATCATCTGCGCGGAAACGCAATCCAAAAACACGTATCAGAACATGGCGTTTTCCAAAAAAATCGTGCATGAAATCAACGCGGGCGGAAAAACCGCCTTTGCCACGACCAATTATCATGTGTTCCGCAGCGGAGTGTGGGCCAACCTGGCGGGCCTTCCCGCCGAAGGAATCGGCGGAAAAACCAAATGGTGGTATTGGCCCAACGCCTTTATGCGGGAATGCGTGGGCCTGCTGCAAAACCGGTGGAAGCAGGAAATGCTGCTGTTGGTGCTGCTGATCGCATTCTTTGGCGTACTGTCCATGGTGCTTGGATAAAAGCTTACATGGCAGGATTCCTGCGTACTATTTTTTCTCTTTGCGCGCGATCCGTTTTTCTCCCGGCGCGATGGCCCGCTGCGGGCAGACCAATACGCACAGGTGGCAGCCAACGCAGTTTTTTCCGTTGAGCTTGGGGCGGCGGCTTTCATCCAGCCGGATGGCCTGGTGTCCGCCGTCCATGCAGGAAATGGCGCAGCGGCCGCAGCCAATGCACCGTTCGCGAATGAACGTTGGAAAAATCACCGTGTCCCGCTCCAGGGCATCGGTGGTGGAACGCAGGGAATCCAGCCCCAAGCCAATAGCCTCCCGGACGCTTTCAAAGCCTTTTTCGGCCAAATACAGGTTTAAACCCGCCTTCAGGTCGTCAATGATCCGGTAGCCATACTGCATCACCGCAGTCGTTACCTGAATGGAGCCGCCGCCCAGCAGAATGAATTCCAGGGCGTCCCGCCAGGTTTCCACGCCGCCCATGGCGGACAGGTGCATCCCTTTCAGGCTTTCATTTTGGCTCAATTCCGCAATGAACCGCAGGGCGATGGGCTTTACCGCGCTGCCGCTGTAGCCGCCCACGGCGCTTTGCCCGTGCACGGCGGGAGCGGAAACATAAGTATGGGGATTGACGCCCACGATGGATTTAATGGTATTGATGGCGGCGAGGCCGTCCGCCCCGCCCCGTTTGGCGGCTTCTGCCGCGGGGCTCATATTGGCCACGTTGGGCGTCAGCTTTGCCAATACGGGAATATGGCAGGCCCGTTTGGCGGCGAAAGTGAACCGTTCCACCAATTCCGGCACCTGGCCGATGTCGCTGCCCAGGCCGCCCTCGGCCATGTTGGGGCAGGAAAAGTTCAGCTCGATGGCGTCGGCGCCGTTTTCCTGGCAAAGCCTGGCCAATTCTCCCCACTCCTTTTCATTCTGGCCCATGATGGAGGCCAGGATGAATTTGGCGGGGTATTTTTGCTTCAGCCGGCGGAAAATTTCCATGTTTTCCGCCACGCTGTGGTCGGAAAGCTGCTCGATATTTTTGAAGCCGATCATACCGCCGTCGCTGCCGCAAATGGCGGAAAAGCGGGGAGAGGCCTCGTGAATATCCAGGGTGCAGATGGTTTTAAAGCACGCGCCGGCCCAGCCCGCCTCGAAAGCGCGGGCGCACATATCATACGTGCTGGCCACCACGGAGGAGGAGAGCAGGAAGGGGTTTTCCAGCGGAATTCCGCAAAGATCGCATTTCAGCCGGTCCTCATTTTCCGGCAGCGGCGTTTCACATTGCAGCTTTACCTGATAATACAGCCGGTTCACCAGATCGTGAATGGCCACCTCGCCCGCCCGGACGCAGGCCCGCTCACAGGGAGCGTTGCAGGTAATGCAGGGATTTTCTTCGGGCAGGCGCAGCGCGGCGTCCTGCTCATTCCGAAACCAGATGCTGCGCAGCAGGGAGGCCGGCTTCAGCTTATCGCAGGCAGTATCACAGGGAGCGTTTGAGCACAGCGCGCAGCGGATCATGTCCATCCGCTGGATGACCGGTTCATTCTGAATCATGGTTCGCAGCCTCCTTTTCGGCTTTGCGGGCAAACGGGCGGGAAGGGATTATTCTTTGCAATCAGGCAGGAAGCTCAGGCTTTCCAAAGCCGGCGGCGTTTTTTGCCGTCACGCCATTTTTTTCACAATCACCATTTCCACCGCCTGCCCCTTGATGGAAACCTTCACATCGTCCGCCACCTTCGCCACCACGGACTTTTCCAATTCG
>CAMOHY010000294.1 GCA_946615495.1 uncultured Clostridia bacterium | reverse complement strand
CGACGCCCTGGCCGTCAGCAACCGCCTGTTCCACGGCACCATGGAGCATATTTCCAACAAAATCCGCATCCTGCGGGTGATTGACAGCCAGGAGGAATACATCAAGCGCTTCCAGGCCACCACCATCGCCTCCATCGGCCGGCGCACCAACGCCCATAAGGAGCACCACGAAATGGTGGACCTGCTGGAAAAGCGGGACCTGGAAGGCCTGAAGAGCCTGAGCCAGCACCACCTGGAGGAAAGCAGGGAAACCTGCCTGAACGCCGTAAGGACCAAGAAGCTGATCGAAATCGAAGAATAAATCCGTCAAGGAGGGCCCTTTTTATGGATTGGACCTGGGATTTGACCGTACTCTACCGCGATTTTGACGACCCCCAGATCGAACGGGATTTTAACGAGCTGTCCCGCCTGTGCGCCCAGGCCAGGGATTTTTTGCAGGGCGACCCCCAAACCGCGCTCGAAAACGCCTCCGACGCCATGGAGGAGCTTTCCCGGCTTTCCTCCGCCCTGGGCAGCTTTGCCAGCCTGACCCTGGCCGCCGACGCCAACAACGAGCGGGCCCAGCAGCTGATGGACCGGCTGATGATTTTTTCCGTGCAGCTTTCCCTGCTCTCCTCCGCGCTGGTGCGCTATATCGGCCATGTAGAGAACCTGGAAGAATTGATTGCCGGCAGCGAAAAGCTGCAAAAGATCGATTTCTTCCTGCGCAGGAGCAAGGAAAAGGCCAAGCATCTGATGGACGGCGCCATCGAGGAATGGATGCTGAAAATGTCCCTGACCGGCGGCAGCGCCTTTTCCAATTTGCGGGACAAGCTGGACGCCACGGTGACGGTGGATTACAAGGGCGAACAGCTTCCCCTTTCCGCTGTGCGCAGCAAGGCCTACGACCCCGACCCCGCCGTGCGCAAGGCCGCCTACGAAGCGGAATTGGCCGCTTACCCTAAAATAGAAATTCCCATGGCCGCCTGCCTGAACGGCATCAAGGGCGAAGCGTTGACCATGATCGAGGCCACCCATTTTGATTCCGTGCTGGACCAGACCCTGGCCCAATCCAACATGGACCGGGCCACCCTGGACGCTATGCTTTCCGCCATTCGGGAAGCTCTGCCCGCCTTCCGGCGTTATCTGCGCAAAAAGGGCGAAATCCTGGGCCACAAAAACGGCCTGCCCTTCTACGACCTGTTCGCCCCCATCGCACCCGAAGGCTATACCCCGAAAAAATACACCATTGAGGAAGCGCGGCAGAAGCTGATCGACGAAATGGGCAAATTCACCCCCGACATGGCGGCCTTTATCGACCAGGCCTTTGAAAACCGCTGGATCGACGTGTACCCGCGGGACGGCAAGGGCGGCGGCGCCTTCTGCGCCGAGCTCCACGCCCTGGACCAGAGCCGGGTGCTGACCAATTTTGCCGGGTCCTTTTCCGATGTGAGCACCCTGGCCCATGAGCTGGGCCACGCCTGGCACAACCGCTGCATGGCGGGCCTGCCCTATTCCATGATCGACGCGCCCATGCCCCTGGCGGAAACGGCCTCCATTTTCAACGAAACCCTGCTGGCCAACGCCGCCATGGCTCAGGCGGATAAAAAGGAACGCTTCTCCCTCCTGGAAGGCAGCCTGATGGAGGTCACCCAGGTGATTGTGGATATTTACAGCCGGTTCCTGTTTGAATCCGCCGTGATCGAAAAGCGCAAGGAGCGCACCCTGTCCGTTTCCGAGCTCAAGGAGCTCATGCTGGACGCCCAGGACAAAAGCTACGGCGACGGCCTGGACCCCGCCCTGCGCCACCCCTACATGTGGGCCTGCAAGAGCCATTATTACATTCCCGGCCTGTCCTTCTACAATTTTCCCTATGCCTTCGGCCAGCTTTTCGGCGCCGGGGTGTACGCGCAGTACCGGCAGGAGGGCGCTTCCTTTGTGCCCAAGTACAACCGGCTCCTGCGTTCCTGCGGCTCCGGCTGGGTGGCCGACGTGGCGAAAAGCGTGGGCATCGATGTGCGCAGCGTGGATTTCTGGCGGGAATCCCTCCGGGTGTACGAGCGGGAAATTGATGAATTCATTGCCCTCGCCGACGAACTGATGTAAGAACCCCTCCCATTATTTTTCCGGCCAGGCCGGGTAAGGAGAAGCCATATGCAGTCATTGAAAATGCAGATTTTGGAGATTTTGTCGGAAGATTGCCGCACGCCCCTGGAGCGCATCGCCGTGATGACCGGGGCGGATTTGCCTCAGGTGGCCCAGGCCATTGAAGAGCTGGAGCAGGACCGGGTGATCCTGCAATATTCCCCCATCATCAATTGGGACCGCACCGACCGCGAACGGGTGGAAGCCATGATCGAGGTGAAGGTGACGCCCCAGCGGGACATGGGCTTTGACGCCATCGCGGGCCGCATTTACCGGTTTGACGAGGTGAAAAGCGTATTTTTAATGAGCGGCAGCTACGATTTGCTGGTGCTGGTGGAAGCCCGCACGCTCAAGGAATTGGCCCTGTTCGTGTCCGAAAAGCTGAGCCCGCTGGAGACCGTTACCGGCACGGCCACCAGCTTCGTGCTCAAGCGCTATAAGCAGGACGGCGTGATTTTTGTGGGCGAACACACTGACAAACGATTGGCGGTGTCGCCGTGAGCAATCCTTTCATCAATCCCAGGGTGGCCCAGGTGCCGCCCAGCGGCATCCGCCGCTTTTTCGACATCGCAGGCACCATGCGGGACGCCATTTCCCTGGGCGTGGGCGAGCCGGACTTCGTTACGCCCTACCATATCCGCTCCGCCGCCATCGACAGTTTGCTGGACGGCGAAACGCAGTATACGCCCAACCGCGGCCTTTTGCCCCTGCGCTTGGAAATTGCAGAATACCTTTCCTCCCGCTTCCAGGTATCCTACGACCCGGAAAAAGAAATCATGGTAACGGTAGGCGCCAGCGAAGCCATTGATCTGGCCCTGCGGGTGTGCCTGCGGCCGGGCGATGAAGTGATTCTGCCCGACCCCGGCTATGTCAGCTACGCTCCCTGCGTCACCTTCGCCGGGGGCACGCCGGTGCCGGTGCCCACCAAGGCGGAGGATGAATTCCGCATTACCGCCGGAGAAATCGAGGCCGCCGTCACCGAAAGAACCCGCGCCCTCATTTTCCCCTACCCCAATAATCCTACCGGCGCGGTAATGAACAAGGAGCAGATGCTTTCCATCGCCGCCGTGGCCCAAAAGCATGATCTGCTGGTCATCAGCGATGAAATCTACGCCGAGCTCACCTATTCCGGCGGGGAGCGCATCGCCTTTTCCGCCCTGCCCGGCATGAAGGAGCGCACCGTGCTCATCAACGGCTTTTCCAAGGC
>CAMOHY010000293.1 GCA_946615495.1 uncultured Clostridia bacterium | reverse complement strand
ATGAAGGAACAGCTTTGGGACGTGCTGGATACCCTGACGCCCCGCGAAGAAAAGGTGCTGCGGCTGCGCTTTGGCCTGGATGACGGCCACCAGCGCACCTTGGAAGAAGTGGGAAAGGAATTCCAAGTCACCCGTGAGCGCATCCGCCAAATCGAGGCCAAGGCCCTGCGCAAGCTGCGTCACCCCAGCCGCAGCAAAAAACTGAAGGATTATTTGGATTGACCATGGGCGCGCTTCCATTGGATGACCGCTTGTCCAGGGCCGCCGCGCTCTTTCCCGCCTGTGCATACGGCGCCGATATCGGCGCGGATCACGGGCGGTTATCTTGTTTTCTGCTGGAAAATGGCAAATGCCGCCGCATGTGCGTAGCGGATATCAGCGCCCCGTCGCTGAAAAAAGCCCAGGAGCTGCTTTCCCTTCGCGGTCTTTCGGGCCGGGCGGATTTTCGGGTGGGGGATGGGCTGACGGTGCTGCCAGCGCCGGCGGATGCTATTGCCATTCTGGGAATGGGCGGGCACACGCTTTCCGATATCCTGCTTTCAGGAAAGGACAAGCTTCAAAACGCCGCCCTCATTCTGTCGGCTCATACGGACCTTTCGATGGTGCGAAAAACGCTGTGCGGCTTGGATTACCATATCGACGCCGAACAAATCGCCCGCGCGGCGGGACGTTTTTACGTGGTGCTCCGCGCCCTGCCCGGCGGGGAGGCACTGAGCGAAAAGCAGCTTTTGCTTGGCCCGCGGCTGATGGAAGCAATGCCGCAGCATTACCGGGATTATTTATCCTGGCGGCTTTCCTTGGCCTCCCGGAAGCAAACGGAGGCGGGACGCCAGGAATACGCTTGGCTTGAGGAGGAATTAGGCCGTGTCCGTAACCGTGAAAATGATTGAAGCAATGCTGGAAGAATTGGCCCCTGTGGAAACGGCCGAAAGCTACGATAATGTAGGCGCATTGGTTGGCAGGCGGGACGCGGAGGTGAACCGTATTCTGGTTGCGCTGGACTGCACGCTGGATGTGGTCCAGGAAGCGAAGGACCTGGGAGCGGAGCTGATCGTTTCCCACCATCCGCTTTTGTTCCATGCCCGCAAAAACCTGCTGGAAGAGGACGCCGAAGGAAAAATCCTTTGTGAAATGGTGCGTTCCCATTTATCCTTAATTTCCGCCCATACCAACCTGGACCAAACGGACTTGAGCGGCAGCGCCAGCTGCGCCAAGCTTTTGCATTTGCAGAATATCCGGAAGGCGTCGGACTATCTTTTTTTGGGCGAATTGGAAAAGCCCATGAAAGCCATTGAACTGGAAAGCAGAATCACCCAGGCGCTGTCCTTCCCGGTCCGCCGCTACGGCAGCGAAAGCGCGCTCATCGCCACGCTGGCCATCGCAGGCGGCGCCGACGACGGCGATTGGACAGCCGCCCAAGCCCTGGGCGCTCAGGCGCTGCTGACGGGCGAAGTGCGCCATCATAACGCCTTGGCCGCATCCATGAGCGATTTTGTGCTGTTCGATGGGGGACACTACGGCACGGAAGCGCCCTTGGTTCCGTTTTTGGCTGAGTATTTACAAAAACGGTTAAATGATGTACAATATAATGTACGGGTTTACCCGTCTCAATACGCGCCCTTTGGCAGCGTCTAAATAGAAGGAGGGCACAATTATGGATCAATTGCATCTATTGTGGGAATATCAGAAGGCAGACGTGGAAGTGGATAAATTGGAAGCTTCCATCAAACGCTCTCCTGTCCGGCAAAAGCTGGTGAAATATCGGGATTATTACGCGGAACAGCAGACCGCCATGAAGCGTATCGAAAGCGAAGTGGCGGCCATGCAGGACCGGTTGGAAGCGCTCAAGGACGCCATCAAAATGACGGATGAGCAGCTGCATAACCTGCACGGGAAAATGGAAAGCGATCCGCCCCAGAACAGCCAGGAAGTGCAGCAGTTCATGAATGACGCCAAGCGCTTTCAGAACAATTTGACCGCATATGAGCAGGAAATTAAGCGCATCCGCAAGGACGCGGCGGACCGGGAGCGCCAGCAGCACGATGTGCGTGTGCGCGCCGCCAAAGCCAAAGGTGAATTTGATAAGCTCAAGGTGACGTACGACGCCGAAAAGCAGGAAAAGGACGGCGAGCTGGAAGCCCTTCGCGCCAAGGCCGCGGAGAAGGCCCAGGGCATTGAGCCAGATTTTATGGAGCGCTACCGCGACATCAAAAAGCACAGCGTGCCGCCCTTGGCGGCGCTGCTGGGCGATCAATGCGGGGGCTGCAATATGTCGCTTCCTTCCTCCGTTTCCCGCAAGGTAAAGGCGGGCGAGCTGGTGGAATGCGAAACCTGCGGCCGGCTGCTGATAATCGTATAATCAAAAAAAGCCAGCGGAACGCCCATCATCCGCTGGCTTTTTGATATTGATTTTCAAAGCAACTGCCAGTTGCTTGCAATCCATTGAGAAATAGAATAAAATGGTATCATCCGAATCAGCAAAGGGAGGATCACCATGGAAATAAAGGATATGCTCCGCACCCTGCGGGAAAAAAACGGTTTGACCCAGGAACAATTGGCCCAGCGCGTGCTGGTGTCACGCCAAGCCGTCAGCCGCTGGGAAACGGGCGAGACCCAGCCGAACACCGACACGCTCAAACTGCTTTCCAGGGAATTTGACGTTTCCATCAACACGCTGCTTGGCGCGCCGAGACAGCTGTTTTGTCAATGCTGCGGCATGCCGCTGTATGATGATGCGGTCATTAGCCGGGAAACGGACGGCGCATTCAACGAGGACTATTGCAAATGGTGCTATAGCGAAGGAAAATTTGCCTACGCCACAAAGGCAGCGCTGGTGGATTTTCTCATCGCGCACATGCCCAATCAGGAATCCTTGCCCGAAGAAGAAAGGCGCAAGCTGTATGACGGGCAGCTTTCCCAATTAAAGCACTGGCAGGAATGAGATTCCGCAGCTTTTCGTTGACGAAAAGAAAAAACAGCGGTATAATGGTCCCGTGACAAAGGCGGCTGAATGGCCGCAGGGCCGAAAGGCAATGAGGAAAGTCCGGGCACCGCAGGGCAAGGATGCCTGCTAACGGCAGGTGGAGGCGACTCCAAGGCAAGTGCAACAGAGAGATACCGCCGGGGGAAACTCCGGTAAGGGTGGAAAGGCGCGGTAAGAGCGCACCAGCGGCCTGGCGACTGTGCCGTTATGTAAACCCCATCCGGTGCAAGATGTAGGAAACGCATAGGGCTGCCCGTCCTGTTTCCGCAGTATCGCTGAAGCGCACTGGCGACTTTGCGCTTAGATAGATGGCCATTTTCAACAGAACCCGGCTTACAGGCCGCGCTTTGT
>CAMOHY010000292.1 GCA_946615495.1 uncultured Clostridia bacterium | reverse complement strand
TGCATGACCCACCGCACCGACGTGACCGCCCTGCAGGTGGACGCCACCAACAAGGAAATTATGAAGGTGATTTTGGAAAGCGGCCTGTCCCGCTTCCCGGTGTACGGGGAGGATTTGGACGACGTGCTGGGCACCATCACCACCAGGGACTATTTGCTGGCCCTGTCCACCGGCGGAAAAAAGACGCTGAGGGAAATTTTGCGCCCCGCCTACTTTGTGCCGGAATCGGTGCGCACGGACGTGCTGTTTCGGGATATGCAAATGAAAAAGACCCACATCGCCATCGTGGTGGACGAATACGGCGGCACCAGCGGACTGATTACCATGGAGGACCTGCTGGAGGAAATCGTGGGCAACATTTACGATGAGTACGATAAGCCCCTGCCCCAGGAAATTCAAAAAATCGGGGAGCACCAATACCGCATCGCGGGCGGCGCCATGATTGAGGTGATAAACGACGCGCTCAATCTGCACCTGCCCACCGGCGCAGGCTTTGAATCCCTGGGCGGCCTCATTTTCAGCCGCATGATGACCATTCCCAAGGACGGCTCCCACCCGGTGGTGGAGTGCTACGGCCTGCGCATCCGGGTGGAGGAGATTGTGGACCGGCGGGTGGAATGGGCCACCGTGACCATTTTGGATACGCCCAAGGAAAAACAGGAAGAAAACGGCGGGGAATAACGTTGAATAAGCAGAAACACAAAAGGAGGAAGGAAAATGAGAAAAAGGATATTCGCTTTGCTGCTGGCCTTCTGTTTTGCGCTCACCGTGTGCCCAGCCCTGGGCGAAGACGCGCTGCTGCTTTTGCCCACCCGTGATTTGGGCGCCGTGGAGGTGACCGTTGACGAGCGGCTGCAAACGCTGCTGGACATTATGAGCTATGCTATTCCCGAAGACTGCTACGGCGACAGCGCCGTGGCGGTGCTGAAGGCGGGGGAGGCGCCGGCCCCGGCCCTGACGGAGCAGGCCCTGTGCGTCGCCTGCGCCTACGCCCGCGATACGGATACGCTGAGCGGCGAGGAGGCCAAGGAGCTGTACGCCCAGCTGTTTACCAGCGGAGAAATGACGCTGCCGGAGGAAAAGGACCGGTATTACGCTGTCCCCGCGGCGGACGGCTTCCAATTCCGGGTGGAGGACTTTGGCCAGCACCTTACCGGCGCCTGCCTTTCTTCCGCGGAATTTGACGGCACCGACGTGCTGGTGAAGCTCGATTCCATCGGCTATTCCCAGACGCCGTTCGAGCAGGCCCCGTATTTGGCCTGCCAAATGGAATTGTCCCTGCGCTACGCGCCGGAAACGGAATTTGGGTATACGGTAAACAGCATTGCTGTTTCGCCCTTTTACCGCTGCGGTGATTTTTCCAAGTGGCAGGAAATTGAAAACGAGGCATATCACTATACCGTGAATCTGCCCGATGAGCTGGGCCAGGCAGGCGACGACCCCCAGCATATGGTGTGGCAAAACGCCCAGGGAGACGTGACCCTTACCGTGGACGTAACGGAAGAAAGCCTGTCCTTTGACGAGGCCCTTGCCCGGTTTATGCAGGAGCATCCCGGCGTAAAGCCTGTGCAGCAAAGAGAATTTGACGTTTTCACCGCCGAATGGGAAGGACATTACGCGGTGGTGGTAGCGGCGGAGGGTTCGCCCTGCGCTTACACCGCTGTTTTAACCTTCCCCCAGGAGCGGCAGGCGGAATATTCCCTGTACGGGGAGATCATCCGGAATTCTTTCGGCGTGCGGGGGCTGTCCAATGGTTAAAAGAGTGCTTGCGGCGGCCATGACCCTGCTGCTGTTCGTTTCTCCCGCCCTGGGGGAAGTGACGGTGGAAAGCAGCGAGGGGGAAATGTACTTTCCCCAGGAAAAAAATTGGACCTATCATTTTCTGTACGCCTATCCCCACATCGTGGGGGAGGATTACACCAGCGCCCTCATCAACGACACCTACGAAATGGCGCTGGATGAAATGACCCAGCTGGTGCTGCCCATGTTCGCCAACGCCAAGGATATGCGCTACGACGGGCAAAACGAGGTGCGCCACGGGTTTTCCGTGCAGTGCAATAACGGCCGGGTGCTGTCCATTCTGCAAACGCGGGAACAAACGCGGGGAGCGGAGGGCGACCTGTACGCCCTGGAGCCCCTGACCTTCGACGTGGGCGGCATGTACGCCGGGGAAACGCTGACCCTGCGCGGCGTTACCCTGATCCAGGCGGGGGTGGACAGCGGCAAACTGGAGGAGGTGACGGCGGAGGATTATCCCGCCCTGGCCCACATTATCGATGGGTCCTCCGTCCAAATGGGAGAAGCGCTGCTGCCGGTGCTGTATCAGGAATTCCAAAAGCTTCAGGAATCCGGGCGCATCGCGCCGCAATGGACCTACGATGATTATGAGGATGAGTTTTCCCCCACGCGGGATTTTTACACCAATGACGAGGGCAGCATCCTGTTTTTCTTCCCGCCTATGCTGCTGAGCGCGCCTTCCTTCGATGTGCCTGTGTTTTCCTTCACCCCGGAGGAGCTGGACGCCATCGCGGCGGTGGAAGAAATGTAGCGGTGCTATAAAAAAGCGGCTTCATGGCGTTTGCTCCACGAAGCCGCTTTTTCATTGCGCGTTTATTTGGCTTTTCCGGTGAGCCTGCGCCAGAATTGGCGGCGCTTTTCCCGGCGCTCCAGGCGTTCGCCCAGGTCCCGCGCGCCGACGCCGTACACAAGGTAGAGGATGAGGCCGCTGACCAGCATGATGAACACCGTGGACGCGCACCGGCGGCCGGAGGCGTTTACGTTGTAGCCGTCCCGGCCCTCGTCGTGGCACATGTTTTGAATCACCATGGCGTAGGATTTGCCATAGCTGGATTGGAAGGTGGCGCTCATATCGTATTCTGTGAACAGCGCGTTGAAATTCAGCGCGAACACGGCCAGAACGCTGGGCAGCACAATGGGCAGCTTCACCCGCAGGAAGGTAACCAATGGACTGGCGCCCAAATTGCGCGCCGCGTCCTCCAGCTCTTCATCGATGGCGTAAAAGGCCGCCTTAATCATGCGCAGGGCGAAGGGAAGCTTCACCACGGTGTAGGCCATCACGATCAGGAAGCGCACGTTTTCCCGCATGTACAGGTTTTGGCCCAGCACGTACCACACGTCGCTGCTGTTAAAGTAGGTGCGGTAGCTGTAGCAAATCAGGATGGTGGGCAGCAGCCAGGGGAAAAGCAGGCTGTATTCCAGGGCCACGCTGCGCTTTTTGCCCTTATTTTTGAAAATGTAATTTACCGCCACCACCACAATCACGCTGGCCAGCGCCGCCGCCAGGGCGGAAAGCACGAAGCTGAGCCGGATGCCGCCCACGGTGTCCG
>CAMOHY010000291.1 GCA_946615495.1 uncultured Clostridia bacterium | reverse complement strand
GAAAGACTGCTTGCAGACTTTCGATGGCAGAGCATCGGCTTTGTCGATGCTCTGGATAATTTATATTTGTTCACGCATATTTTGCGCGAAAGCGGCTCAGGATACGTTGCTATTTTCCTTTTGCCGTGGTAAAATAGCGGGGACAAGGCTTTGCCTGCTTATTTGCGTATTCAAGCGGAGCGCGCCTGGCTCCCAGGCGGAGCGGCGACACCGCGCCCGATCATTTGCAGCAGCCGCCATTGAGGACGGGAGGATCAACATGATGCCGGACAGTCATTTAAAATTCCATTCTGCCAACGGGAAACGGCTCATCCTTGTGGTTGAAGATGAAATGATTAACCGCGAGATTCTGGGCATGATCCTGGGGGAAACGTATGAAGTGCTTTTTGCGGTGGACGGCAAAGAGGCCCTGGAAAAGGTAAACGCGCATGAGGATACGCTGAGCCTGATTCTGCTGGATCTGAACCTGCCGGATATGCACGGGCTGGATGTGCTCCGGCAGATCAAGGCGGATAACCGTTTGGCGCGCATTCCCATTATTGTGATGACCTCCGATAAGGAGGCAGAGGTGGAAAGCCTGACCATCGGCGCCATTGATTTTATTCCCAAGCCCTATCCGCAGCCCAAGGTGATTTTGGCCCGCGTGCTGCGCACCATTGAATTGTCCGAGGACCGGGACATTATCCGCTGGACTGAACGGGACCAATTGACCGGCCTGTATAACCGGGAATATTTTTACCGCTACGCCGCCCAGTTCGACGTGCACCACAAGGACATGGCCATGGACGCCATCGTGATCGACGTGAACCATTTTCACATGATTAACGAACGCTATGGCAAGGAGCACGGCGACGCTGTGCTGACCCGCATCGGCGAAAAGCTGCGGGATATGGTGAAGGATTCCGGCGGCATCGTGTGCCGGCGGGAGGCGGACACCTTCCTGGTTTATTGCCCCCACCGCAGCGATTACGCCGAGGTGCTGGAGAGCGCCTCCGTGGGCCTGGCCGGCGAAGGGAAGAATGAAAGCCGCGTGCGATTGCGCATGGGCGTATATTCGGGCGTGGACAAGGCCATCGATATCGAACGGCGCTTTGACCGGGCCAAGCTGGCGGCGGACACCGTGAAAAACAGCTTTACCAAGTCCATTGCCATTTACGATAACGCCCTGCACGAATCCGAAATTTTCGCGGAGCAGCTGCTGGAGGATTTTCATGCCGCCATAGCGGAAAAGCAGTTTCAGGTGTATTACCAGCCTAAATTCGATATCCGGCCCCCGGAGCCGGTGCTCAGCAGCGCCGAAGCGCTCATCCGCTGGAAGCATCCGAAATTGGGCATGATTAGCCCCGGCGTTTTCATTCCGCTTTTTGAGCGCAACGGGCTCATTCGGGAATTGGACAGCTTCGTGTGGGAGGAAGCGTCCGCCCAGATCAAGGAATGGAAGGAAAGGCTTGGCTTCGCCGTGCCCGTATCGGTGAACGTGTCCCGCGTGGATATGTACGACCCCAATTTGGTGGAGCACATGCTGGGGCTGCTGAAAACCTACGGGCTGCAGGACGGGGAGCTGCTGCTGGAAATCACCGAGTCCGCCTACACCCAGGATTCGGACCAGATCATCAGCACTGTGAAGCGCCTGCGCGAAAGCGGCTTCCGCATTGAAATGGACGACTTTGGCACGGGCTATTCCTCCCTGAATATGGTTTCCTCCCTGCCCATCGACGCGCTGAAATTGGATATGCAGTTTATCCGCAACGCGTTTAAGGAGCGTAAGGATACAAGGCTGCTGGAGGTGGTCATTGATCTGGCCGATTCTCTGGGCGTGCCAACGGTCGCCGAGGGCGTGGAAACGGCGGAGCAGATGTTCACTCTCAAAGCCATGGGCTGCGATATCGTGCAGGGCTATTATTTCTCCCGCCCTGTGCCCGCCGCGGAGTTTGAGCCTTTCCTGCTCAAGCGGCGACAGGCAAGCAGTTGTGCGGCGGAGGAAGAAAACCCGCGCAAGCGCAAGATTCAGGAAAAATTCACGTATGAAGCTTTGCATGATCCCCTCACCGGCGTATACAATTTCAGCGCCTTCGATATGCTGCTAAAGGACGCGGACCAGGACCATATCGCCATCCTCATTGCCGACGTGGACGACTTTAAAACCATGAAGGCCACCTGCGGCCGCCAGGCGGCGGAACAGGCCATCCGGCATGTGGCGTCCGTGCTGCGCAACCATTTCCGGTCGGTGGACTATGTGTGCCGGCTCAAGGAGGATGAGTTCGCCGTCATCATGTCCCGCGTGAACAGCTCCATGCGCAAATTGGTGTTCGATAAAGTGGAGCAGGTGAATGAGACGCTGCAAAAACCTCAGGAGGAAGGGGACATTCCCATTTCCCTCAGCGTCGGCGTGGCCTTTGCCGACCGGGAAAACCCCCAGGGCACCATTTTCCAGGACGCCGACACGGCGCTGTACCGCATGAAGGAAGTGCGCCGCTGCGGCTGCGCGGTCTATTGAAGGGATTCGTTTAAACCGATGGCTGGAAATCATTTCGGCATGCGGCGGATTTAGGAAGAGACGCGCTGCCTGCGCTCAGGGGAGGAACGGAAAGAGTATGTATGGGCTTTCCGTTCCTCCGCGCCATTGCATGGCTTGTTTTCACGGCGCGTAAAAAAATATCAAAAAAATGCTTGACAAACAGGCGGCCCTATAGTATAATCATTTTCGCGGTTGGGAGTGATGCTCCCAATCACAGCAGATTGGGGAATGGTGTAACGGCAGCACCTACGACTCTGACTCGTATTGTCAAGGTTCAAATCCTTGTTCCCCAGCCATTTGCCTCCATTGTCTAGAGGCCTAGGACGCCGCCCTCTCAAGGCGGAAACATGGGTTCGAATCCCATTGGGGGTGCCACCCATCAACGCCAACCTTGATACAGGGCTGGCGTTTTCTGTTGCAAAAACAGATGATTTCCGAACGATACATTCTTCTCCCCTGCCCGGAGGGGTGTTCAAAATCCAGGGTGTTCACCGTCCTGCATAACAAAGTGCCTGCCTCTTGAGATACACGCGTCGGTGTGGCTCAAGTGACAGGCACTTTGTGTCGAGGTGAACGATGTGATAGAAATCGGTGTGGCTTAAGGGCCGGAAATCATGTATAACAATGGGGTGGCATCGGAAAAACCTTGCAATTACTTTGTGCATACTGCATCATGGTTCAATGATAGATGCAGAGCCCATTTTTCGGGCTCTGCAGGTTTTTCTTCTGTTGGTTTCTTCTGTTTCTCTTTTGGTTTCTCTTTGGGTGGTTATAATTTTTTAATCAAAACCGTCTAATATAGTGAAAGGACATGAAGGCGTCCTTTTCCGGCTGCA
>CAMOHY010000290.1 GCA_946615495.1 uncultured Clostridia bacterium | reverse complement strand
CGGCAACTGCGTGGAAGTGTGCCCCGCCAAGACCAAGGCTTTGGAAATGAAGCCCTTGGACGAACAGCGTAAGGAAGAAGCCAATTGGGAATTCGCCATGAAGCTGCCCAAGCCCGACGTGCAGATCAATCCCGCCACCGTGAAGGGAAGCCAGTTCAAGCAGCCCCTGTTTGAATTCTCCGGCGCCTGCGCGGGCTGCGGCGAAACGCCTTACGTCAAGCTCGTTACCCAGCTGTTCGGCGACCGCATGATGATTGCCAACGCCACCGGCTGCTCCTCCATCTACGGCGGCTCCGCCCCCACCTGCCCCTACACCGTGAACGAAAAGGGCCAGGGTCCCGCTTGGGCCAACAGCCTGTTTGAAGACAACGCCGAGTTCGGCTTCGGCATGAACCTGGCCACCGCCCAGCGCCGCGCCAAGCTGGCCGACACCGTTCAGAAACTGATCGATGTGGAATGGACCCAGCAGGCCATTAAGGACGCCGGCAAGGAATGGCTGGAGAACATGGAAGACGCCGAAGGCAGCCGCGCCGCTGGCGAAAAGCTGCTGGCCGCCTGCAACGAAAACATTGAAGAAGGCTGCGACTGCGACGCCTGCAAGCTGGCCCGCGAAGTAGTTGCCGGGGCCGACCTGCTCACCAAGAAGTCCATCTGGATCTTCGGCGGCGACGGCTGGGCCTATGACATCGGCTACGGCGGTGTGGACCACGTGCTGGCCCAGAACCAGGATGTGAACATCCTCGTACTGGATACCGAAGTGTACTCCAACACCGGCGGACAGGCCTCCAAGTCCACCCCCACCGGCTCCGTGGCGAAGTTCGCCGCCGCCGGCAAGCGCACCAAGAAGAAGGACCTGGGCATGATGGCCATGAGCTACGGCTATGTGTACGTTGCCACCGTCGCCATGAGCGCCAATCCCGCCCAGCTGATCAAGGCCATGATCGAAGCTGAAAAGTATCACGGCCCGTCCCTGATCATCGCCTACGCGCCCTGCATCAACCATGGTATCAACATGAGCAAGGCCCAGGCCGAAATCCGCAAGGCTGTGGCTGCCGGCTACTGGCCGCTGTACCGCTACAACCCCGAACTGGATCAGCCTCTCACCATCGACAGCAAGGATCCCACCGAAAGCTATCAGGACTTCATCCGCGGCGAAACCCGTTACCAGACGCTGCTGAAGATGTTCCCCGATGCCGCCGAAAAGCTCTTTGCCCAGAACGAAGAGGACGCCAAGGTCCGTCTTGCCAACTACAAGCGGATGGCTGGCAACTGATTCATCTTTTCATCATTCAAAACAAACAACCCAAAGAGGCCCTGCCAGGTTTTGGCAGGGCCTCAGCGCATCGGTTTTGCCGACGCGCTGCCATCGAAAGCCTGCTTGCAGGCTTTCGATGGGAACATCAATTTGCTGTAAAAATGGCGCTTCCAGGGTAATTTGCCTGGAAGCGCTCATTTTACGGCCGCAAATTGATCGAGGAAGCAACCTCCGGTTGCTCCTCGGACCGGCAAAGCCGGTCCTGCGGATTGTTGATGAAAGGGCCGTGGCCCTTTCATGCTTTCCTGGGGGTTCTTCGACAGTTTGTAAGGCCCTGCCCAAAGCTGGCAGGGCCTTATTTTATACCGTTGTTATTCTCCCAGAAATTCCTTCACGCACCGGCGGTAGGCGGCCACGGGGTCCGGGGCCTTGGTGATGGGGCGGCCCACCACGATATAATCGCTGCCGCCCAGACGGGCCTTTTCCGGGGTCATCACGCGGGACTGGTCGTCCGCCGCGCTGTCGGCAAAGCGGATGCCGGGGGTGACGGTCAAAAACTGCGCGCCGCAGGCCTGCTTTACCAGGGCCGCTTCCAGGGGAGAGCACACCACGCCGTCCAGCCCGGCGATGAAGGCGTTGTAGGCGTAGTGCTTCACGGTGTCCGGCATGGAGGCGGAAATGAGCAGCTCTTTTTGCATGCGCTCCTCGCTGGTGGAGGTCAATTGGGTGACGGCCAGCAGCAGGGGCCGGCTTCCATCCTCCCGCGTCAGGCCCTCCAGGGCGGCGCGCATCATATCCTGGGTGCCTGCGGCGTGCAGGTTCACCATGTCCACGTCCAGGCGGCTGAGCACCCGCATGGCGGATTTGACGGTGTTGGGAATATCGTGCAGCTTCAGGTCCAGAAATATTTTGTGGCCCTGGGCCTTGATGCGGCGCACAATGTCCGGCCCCTCGGCGTAAAACAATTCCATGCCGATTTTGACGAAGGGCTTTTCATGCTTGAATTGGTTTAAGAAAGCGTAGGTATCCTGGGCTGTGGGAAAATCCAGAGCAATGATGACGTCGCGGTTCATGAGTGGGCACCTCCAATGATTTCTTTCAGGGAAGCAATGCCCAGCTTTTCCATTTCCGCGGGCAATTGCTCAATGATCTTTTTGCAGGCCAGGGGGTCGGTCAGGTTCGCCGCGCCGATTTGCACCGCCGTGGCCCCGCAGAGCATCATTTCGATCACGTCGCGGGCACAGCTGACCCCGCCCATGCCCATGATGGGAATGCGAACCGCCTTGTACACCTGGTACACCATCCGAAGGGCCACGGGCAGCACGGCGGGGCCGGAAAGGCCGCCCATGATGTTGGCCAGGATGGGCTTCCGGGTCCTTAAATCCAGGCGCAGGCCCAGCAGGGTGTTGATGAGGGACAATCCGTCGGCCCCCGCGTCCTCGCAGGCCTTGGCGATGGATGCAATATCCGTCACGTTGGGCGACAGCTTGATGAACACCGGTTTTTTTACCGCGGCCTTGACGGCCCTCGTCACCGCCGCCGCGCTGTCCGCGCTGGTGCCGAAGGCCATGCCGCCGCCGTGCACGTTGGGGCAGGAAATGTTCACCTCAATCAGGCCCACCTGCTCCTGCTCATCCAGCATTTCGCAGGTTTTTACATATTCATCAATGGAAAAGCCGCTGACATTGGCAATAACGGGCTTATGGAAATAATTCTTCATTTCCGGCAGCTCGTGGGCGATCACGTGCTCCACGCCGGGGTTTTGCAGGCCTACGGCGTTCAGCATGCCCTGAGGCGTTTCCGCGATGCGGGGCGTGGGATTGCCAAAGCGGGGGGAGAGGGTGGTGCCCTTAAAGGAAAAGGAGCCCAGGCAGTTGATATCGTAATATTCCGCAAATTCCCTGCCGTAGCCAAAGCAGCCGCTGGCCGGAATGACGGGATTATCCAAATGCAGGCCGCACAGGTCCACGCTCAAATTCACCATGGCAATTCCTCCTTCCGGAACACCGGCCCGTCCTTGCATACCCGCTTGGGGCCGAAGCGCGTTTCGATGGAGCAGCCCATGCAGGCCCCAAAGCCGCAGGCCATGCGCTCCTCCAGGGAG
>CAMOHY010000289.1 GCA_946615495.1 uncultured Clostridia bacterium | reverse complement strand
TCCCGGATCACCTTTTCCCAGTCCCACTGGTCCACATACACGGAATGCAGGTTATCCAGCGTTTCATCCCGCCGGATGGCGTTCATGTCGGTATACAGGCCTTCGCCCACGGGAAAATGGTAGCGGTGCAGGGCGTAGCGCTTCCACTTGGCCAGGGAATGCACCACCTGGGCCTCCTCGCCGGTTTCCAGCATATCGAAGGAAACGGGCCGCTCCACGCCGTTCAAATCGTCGTTCAGGCCGGAGGCGCCGTCCACGAACAGGGGCGCGGAAACGCGCTTTAAATGCAGCGCGTGGCTCAAATTGCTTTCAAAGGTTTTTTTAATGAGCGCAATGGCTTCCTGCGTATCATACAAAGACAGCGTGGACTGATAGCCCGCCGGGATCGTTACATGGCTCATAGCTTTCCCTCCCGTTCTTTTCACTCGAAAAAGCATAGCAAGATTGAAAGGCTTTGTCAATCTTTCAGCTGTTTTTTCCGTGAATTTTATGCGCCGGGAATCAGCAGGCCCGCGGCGAAGCTGCCCGCCAGCCAGGCCAGCAGGGCGCAGGGCACCGTGTGGCGGGATTTTTTGACCCCCGCCGCGGCCAAATATACCCCGCAGGTGTAAAACACCGTTTCGCTGCTGCCCATCATCACGCTGGCAACCAGCCCTATCCGGCTGTCCGGCCCATAGGCGTGCAGAATGCTTTTCAGCATAGCCAGGGAGGCGGAGCCGCTCAGGGGCCGCAGCAGCATCAGCGGCAGCGTTTCCTTGGGAATGCCCGCCCAGGCTACCGCGGGCGATAAAAGCGCGCACAGCGGGTCCAGCAGGCCGCAGGCGGAAAAGGCCCGGATGGCGCACAGCATGGCGGTCAAGGAAGGCAGGATGCGCCGGGCCGTATCCAAGCCCTCCTGAGCGCCTTCCAAAAAGGCGTCGTACACCGGTACCCGGCGGGCCGCGCCTGCGCCCAGGCACAAAAGCAAAAATACGGGCAGCAGCCAGCTCATGCCTTTTTCTCCGCCAGCTTGCAGCTGATGACGCCTACCGCTGTGGAAACGAGGGTGGCCAGCAGCGCGGGCAGCGCGACGGCGCCGGGGTCCCTGGACCCTTCCGCGGCCCGCAGAGCGATCACGGAGGCGGGCAGCAATTGCACCGAGGAGGAATTGATGACCAGAAACATGCACAGCGCGTCGCTGGCCGCCGGGCCGCCCTTTGCCATTTGCCGGGCCGCCTTCACGCCCATGGGCGTGGCCGCGTTGCCCAGGCCCAGCAAATTGGCCGTCAGGTTCAGCGCCGCGCTTTCCAGCGCTTCCTTGGGCAGCGTGGGCCCAAGCAGGCGGCGCAAAAGGGGAGAAAGCCTTCTTCCCAGCCATTCCGCCGCCCCTGCCCGGCGCAGGATGCTTAGCATGCCGCAGAAAAAGGCGAATCCGCCCGCCATGGCGATGGCCGAGGCCACCGCTTCGCCCGCGCCGCCGAGCATGGCCGCCACCGTTTCCGCTTCCGTGCCCCGCGCCAGCCCGTACAGTAAGGAGAACCCCATCAGCGCTCCAAAAAGAAATTGCAGCATCATGTTTCCTCTCCACTTCTTTTATTTTATCAAAAAAATGGAAAAAACGTCGTTTTCTTTCATGTTTTGTTCAAATGCGTCATTTTTCGCTTGACAAAAAAATGCAATTATTGTACAATAATCTTTGGCGTAAGCGATAGACTAACGTCATTTGGGGAGGGGAAAATCAAAATGAAATCTACTGGTGTTGTCCGCAAGCTGGACGATTTAGGACGAATCGTGATTCCGATTGAACTGCGCAGAACGATGGATATCGGCCTGCGGGATACCCTGGAAATCTTTGTGGAGGACGATAAAATTATCCTGAAAAAGTATCATCCCGCCTGCATCTTCTGCAACGATGCCAGGGATGTGATCCGCTACAAGGACAAGCTGATCTGCAAAAACTGTCTGGAGCAGTTAAAAAAGGAATTGTGATTGTTTTGCAAAAGCTGCATCGAAAAGATGCGGCTTTTTTCATAGCTATCCTATTTCGCTTTTTCAGGGTTTATGCCAAAGGATAACCGGGCCGCTTCGGCTTTCCTCCAGCCCCCTTTCCGAGAAAGGCAGCACGTAATTGCGCAATGAGTTTTTCATAATACCGCAATAAGCGTTTGCCCTGGCTTTCCATCCCTTTCCCCTTGGCAAAACAGGGAAAAAAAGCTATAATAAAAGCGCCGGGAAAGGCGGAGGGGGGCAGCGTATGAACCAGCTGGAGGAAAGCATGCGCCGGGGCCTGGGCGGCGCGCTGGAAAGGGTGAGCGTGCGCGCGCTTGTTCAGGTGGATTCCACCAACCTGCGGCTTAAGGAAGAGGCGCGGGCTGGCAGGATACGCCCTCCCTTTCTGCTGATGGCGGACAGCCAAACAGCGGGCCGGGGCAGGCTGGGGCGGCGCTTCGTTTCGCCGCCGGAAACCGGGCTGTATATGAGCCTGTTCATTTCGCCGCCGCCAGAAACGGAAAGCGGAAAAATTACCATCCTGTCCGCCGTGGCCGTGTGCCGAGCCATTGAGGAGGCTACGGGCTTGCGGCCTAAAATCAAATGGGTGAACGACCTGTTTGTGAAGGGAAAAAAGGTGTGCGGCATCCTGGCCGAACGGATTGACCAGGGCGTGATCGTGGGCATCGGGGTGAACCTGCTGACGCCGCCCGGCGGCTTTCCCCCGGAGGCGGGGGCGGCCGGAGCGCTGGATAAGCAGGTGGACCGGGGGCTGCTGGCCGGGCTGATTGCCCGGTATTTGCTGGAAGGACTGGAAAAAATCGGCGACCCTTCCATTTTGGACGCCTACCGGGCCCGCATGCCGCTGGTGGGCCGCCAAGTGCGTTATGTCCGAAATGGGCAGGAAAAAACCGCCCTGGTAACGGGCGTTGCCCAGGACGGCGGCTTAATGATTGAGGATGAAAACGGCCCCTCCGTGCTGCGCACCGGCGAAGTGACGCTGGGCAGCGAGCAATTTGCGCAGGGCTGGAGGCGGGAGGAAGCGCAGAATGAGTGAACAGCATACAGGGCACAGCTTATACGGCTGATAGATAAAGGCGCGCGGACCCATTGTTTAGTCTTTTTAAAATTGTACGCCGCATTCTGATAACTGCACGCTCTATAAAGCTCCTTCCTCCCCTCTCTTGCTGTAGCGGCACCCGCAGTAATCCTGGCGGTACAATTCGTATTCCTTGGACAGCTGCAGGGAACGCAGATAGCCGTTTTTCTTTTTAAAATCGGCCATCAGGTATTTGACCCCCGCCGCCTGGCCCGCCGCTTCCCCGATGCGGTTTAAGTTGTCCGCGTTTTTGTGGGGGCTGACGGACAGGGTGGTGGTAAAGTATTCAAAGCCGTGG
>CAMOHY010000288.1 GCA_946615495.1 uncultured Clostridia bacterium | reverse complement strand
GACAGGGTGATATTGTTGATGCTGCCCATGGTGGGGCCGATGGTGACGCCGTAGCGGTCCGCGTCCCAGTAAGCCTCGGCGGCGGCGGAGTTGATGGCGTCGAAGTTCTTTTCCACCCGCTTTTCGTAGGCGTAGGCCTGAATGGTCTTTTGTCCGGAAAGCATTTCCTCCACAAAGCCGTTCATGATGCCGTAATTTTTGCTGCGCTTGACGAAGCGGGGCTGGGTGATCTTGCGCATCCGGGAGGTGTAGAGGATGGCGGCGGGCACGCTGAAGAGCGCCACCGCCGAAAGCGGCAGGGAAATGGAAATCATCATGGCCACCGAGCCCACCACCGTTACCACGCTGGTCAGGATGGACACAACGTCCGTGGCCATGCAGGTGGAAATCACGTCGATATCATAGCTCACGCGGCTGATAATGTCCCCCGCCTGGTTGCGGTCAAAATAGCCCACCGGCAGCCGCATCAGCTTGTCAAACACGCTTTGGCGCATCTGCTTGGCCGTGCGCTTGGACACGTTCATCATGATGGCGTGAATGGAAATGGTAAGCAGGGAGGAGCACACATAGCAAATGAGCATGCGGGAGGCAAAATACCACACCCGGTCAAAATTGACCTGCCCTTTGCCCGCGGCGGCCTCGTTGATGGCGGAGCCCGCCAGATTGGGCCCCCACAGGGACAAAAGGTTGCTTACCACGCACAGCGCGGCCACCAGCAAAATGAGATAGCGGAAGGGGCCCAGATACGCCAGCATCCTGCGCAGGGTGCCTTTGGAATCCTTGGGCTTGTGCATAATGGAATCACGCCGCGCCATTATTCCACCTCCCCCATCTGCGTTTCATGAATTTCCCGGTACGCGGGGCAGCTTTTCAGCAGCTCTTCATGGGTGCCGTGGCCGATCATCCTGCCTTCCTCCAGCACAATGATCTGGTCCAGCGCCCGGATGGAGGAAACCCGCTGGGCGATAACGATGGTGGTGGCGTGGCCGTGGTTATCCCGAATGGCCTGGCGCAGCCGGGCGTCGGTGCGGTAATCCAGGGCGGAGGAGCTGTCGTCCAGCACCAGAATTTCCGCGTCGGCGGCCAGGGCGCGGGCGATGAGCAGCCGCTGCTTTTGCCCGCCGGAAAAATTGGCCCCGTGAATGACGGCCTTATGGTCATACCCGTCGTCATACGCCTCCACGAAGTCCTGGGCCATGGCGTCGCGTGCGGCGAAGCGCAGGGCTTCATCGCTCACATCCCGGCCAAAGGCGATGTTTTCCCGGATGGTGTCGGCAAAAATCACATCGTTTTGGAACACCACGCCAAAGCGCCGGTGCAGTTCGTCCTGGGAATAGGTGCGCACATCCCGCCCATCCACAAACACATGGCCCGATTGGGGATCGTAAAAGCGCATGAGCAGGTTGATGATGCTGGTTTTGCCAGAGCCCGTGGCCCCGATGATGCCCAGGGACCCGCCCTTGGGAATGGCAAAATCGATATCCTCCAGGCACTTTTGGCGCTGGGCCCCGGCAAAGCTGCGGGCGCTGTCCGCCGCCGTTTCCTCCCCGCTGTCATAGCTGAAGGACACATGGTCAAACACGATAAAGCCCGGCCTGTCCGTTTTCGCGGCCTCGCCTGCGGGAAGGGGCGTTAAGGCTTCCTCCGTTTCCACCACCTCCGCAATGCGCTTGGCGGAGGCGTTGGCCTTGGACAGCATCATAAAAATGCGGTTCAGGCCCATTACGCCCATCAAAATCATGTTGAAATAGGTCAGAAAGGCCAGAATCACGCCGGGCTCCGTCAGGCCGTCGTTTACCCGCCGGGCGCCGATGAGCACAACCAGGGTGAGGCCCACATTCAAAAACAGCGTCACGATGGGGCCTGGCAGGGCCATTATCATGCCCGCCTTAATATCCCGGCGGGCGGTTTCCGTGTTGGCCTGGGAAAAGCGGTTGATTTCATGGTTTTCCCGCGACAGGGCCTTCACCACCCGGATGCCGGTAATGTTTTCCCGCATCACGCGCACAATATCGTCCATGCCCCGCTGCACCCGGTCGTACAGCGGAATGCCCTTTACGGAAATGAACACCACCAGCGCGA
Organism: uncultured Clostridia bacterium; assembly: GCA_946615495.1. Lineage (GTDB taxonomy): Bacteria > Bacillota > Clostridia > Christensenellales > Aristaeellaceae > RUG563. Next base: position 1,292 of record CAMOHY010000288.1, on the reverse strand, counting down.
TCATGATGGGCGCCATAACGCACAGGATGGAGGCCAGGCCCACATCCATGGTCAGCGTGATGGCGATGCCGCCCGCCAGCATAATGGGGGCCCGGATGCCGATGGTCTGCATGGATTGGGTGAAGGACTGCACGTTGTAGCTGTCCGAGGTCATGCGGGAAATGAGGGAGGGCAAGCCCACGGCGTCCATTTGGCTGCCGGACAGGTTCAGCGCGGCGTGAAACAGGTCCCGCCGGATTTCATAGGTGCCCTCCTTGGCGGTGAGCACGGACAGGCGGTTGGCCGTCACGTTCAAAAACCGCACGCCGACCGCCAGCAGAATCATGGCCGCGCCCCAGAGGAGCACCATCAGCATCTGCCGGGTGGGCACCACATGGTCGATCAAATGCTCCATCACATAGGGAATGAGCAATTCCAGCACCGTGCCAGACAGCTTGATGCCCATCACGCCCGTAAAGCGGCGCACATATTTTTTTAGGTATTTCCATAAAAATCTCATGCTTTTTCCCGGATCGCTCCGTGGTCCACCCGCCTTCCTTGGTGTATTGCGCGAAACTTGTATTATTATAATATATGGATGAAAAAATATCAAAGGGGCTTGGGCGGATTTTATGAATTTGTAAATAACGGACCCGCCGCATGAGGGCCATTCCCTGGCCTTTCCCCCATCATTGGCGAAATGGCATCTGTTCAGTCGTGACATAAAGCATTCTTTCTTCCTTGACGGCGGAATCGCTCCGCGAAATGTTTTATCTTCCCCTTGTCATTTTTCTAAATTTCTTCTATACTGGTATTATACCGCGGCGGAAGGCCGGAGAGGAAAAATAGACTGGCGCCGGGGCCCGATTTTTACCATCTGACGGCCCGGCGCCCTCAAAACCGTGTTCTATGATAAATGATGCGGAGGAAAGACAGATGAAGCACGCGGACCTGATCGCCCAAATGACATTGGAAGAAAAATGCCGGCTCTTGTCCGGCAAAAGCATCTGGATGACCCACGATATTCCCCGCCTGGGCATTCCCGCCATGACGCTTTCCGACGGGCCCAGCGGCCTGCGCAAGCAGGCGGGGGCGGGCGATCATTTGGGCCTGAGCGCGTCCACCAAGGCCACGTGCATCCCCGCCGCCGCCACCCTGGCCAACACCTGGGACCCCGCCATAGCCCAGGCCATGGGCGCCGTGGCCGGGGCCGACGCGGCGGCGCAGGGCGTGCAGGTGCTGCTGGGGCCGGGGCTGAACACCAAGCGCAGCCCCCTGTGCGGCCGCAGCTTTGAATACTATTCCGAGGACCC
>CAMOHY010000287.1 GCA_946615495.1 uncultured Clostridia bacterium | reverse complement strand
TAGCCCGCCAGCAGCGCCATGCCGTAGGGGCCGCCTTCTCCGGCGGTTTCCATCACGGATACGGGGCTGCCCACCGCGGCGGAGAGCATGCGCTGGCCCACGCCGGGGGTTTTAAAGTAGCCGCCGTGGCCGTACAGCTTGTCAATGGGCACGTTTTCTTCCTGGGTCAGAATGTCCAGGCCAATTTTCAGCGTGGCCAGAGCGGACAGGATGTGGGTGCGCATGAAGTTGGCCAGGTTCATTTTGGCGTTTTCCATCCGGGCGAACACGGGCCGGCCTTCGTCCAAGTCGGTTACGCCTTCGCCGGAGAAATAATTGAAGCTCATCAGGCCGCCGCAGTCCTTATCGCCCTCCATGGCCTTGTTGAACAGCTTCACATACAAATCGCCCTTGTCCACCTGGGCGCCAATGAGGCCGGAAAACTCGTAAAACAGGTTCACCCAGGCGTTAATATCGCTGGTGCAGTTGTTGCAGTGCACCATGGCCACGGGCAGCCCGGCGGGGGTGGTCACCATATCGATTTCCCGGTGCACGCCGAGGGGATGGTCCACCACGATCATGGCAAAATCCGAGGTGCCCGCGGACACGTTGCCCGTGCGCACGGCCACGGAATTGGTGGCGGTCATGCCGGTGCCGGCGTCGCCTTCCGGCGGGGCGAAGGGAATGCCGGGCCTGAAATCCCCATCGGGGTCCAGCAGGGCCGCGCCTTCGGCGGTGAGGAAGCCCGCGTTTTCGCCCGCGGGGAGCAGGGCGGGCAGCACGTCCTGAAGCTGCCAGGCAAAGCCCCTGCAGGCGATTTTTTCATTGAATTTTTCAATCATGCCCCCGTCGTAGCTCAGGCTTTTGCTGTCGATGGGGAAAACGCCGCTGGCTTCGCCGATGCCCAGCACCTTGCGCCCGGTGAGCAGCAGATGGATATAGCCCGCCAGCGTGGTCAAATGGGCCAGGCGGGGCAGATGGTCCTCCCCGTTGAGGATGGCCTGGTAAAGATGGGCAATGCTCCAGCGCTGGGGGATATTGAAGTGGAACAGGTCCGTCAATTCCGCGGCGGCGGGGCCGGTGATGGTGTTGCGCCAGGTGCGGAATTCGGCCAGGGGCTGATTGTTCCTGTCCAGGGGAAGATAGCCGTGCATCATGCCGGAAATGCCCATGGCGCCCACTTCCGTCAGCGTTTCGCCAAACTTATCCTTCACATCGCGCTTTAGGTCCGCAAAGCAGGCCTGCAGGCCCGCGCGCACGGCGTCCATGGAATAGGTCCATACGCCGTTCACCAGTTGATTTTCCCATTCGTGGCTGCCGGAGGCAATGGGACGGTTTTCCCGGTCGATGAGCACCGCCTTGATGCGGGTGGAGCCGAATTCCAGGCCCAGGGCCGTTTGTTTGAAATCCATTGCGTATCTTCCTTTCTTCACTTTTGCGTTGAAAATGATGAACGACGAAGGGCGGAGGGGGAAAGGCGCATAAAGTGAACAGAGCACAGCGGGCAGCGCACATATAAACTGTTTCTGTACGCTGACATTTGCACGCTCTATCGTCCCTCCACCCTTTTGCTTACTTGCCCAGCCGGATCACGTTCCAGCTGGCGGCGGGCAGAATCACCTTGCCGTCCTTCAGATCAATGGCCACGTCCACCGGGCGCACCTGGTCGGGGTCGGCTTCCGTGTTGACGGCCTTCATGTCGTCGTGATGCAGCACGGAATGGGCGGCGGAAGCAAAGGAGCCGAAGGAGCGCAGGTCCAATTCCAGCTCGGCGGGCTCGCTCAAATCGCGGTTCACGGCAAAAATGGTCACGCTGCCATCCTCGGCCATCACGGCGGCGGCGTCGGTGAGGGGCACATCGGAATAATGCTTGGTGTCCATGCGCTCGGTTTTAAGCTGGGGCAGCAGGCTCACGCCCCGGCCCCACTGGCTGGCCTGCTTGAGCGGCCAGTAAATGGTCTGCGCCCAGGCGCCGCCGCCCGCCCTGGTCATGATGGGGGCGATCACGTTCACCAGCTGGGCCAGGCAGGCCACCTTCACCCGGTCCGCGTTCTTGAGGATGGTGATGAGCATCAGGCCCACCAGGAGCGCGTCCTCAAAGTTATACACGTCCTCCAGCAGGGGCAGGGCGGAGCCCCAGGGCGCCCGCTTGTGCAGCTCCTTGTCCTGTTCGCTGGAATGGTACCACACGTTCCACTCGTCCAGGCTCAGGTTCACCTGCTTTTTGCTGTGCTTCTGGCCCTTCACCGCGTCGCAGATGGAGGCCACCGTGCGGATGAACTGGTCCAGGTCCATGGTGGAGGCCAGGAAATCCTGGGTGTCGTTGTGGGGATTGCCGTAATACCGGTGCAGGGACACGTAGTCCACATTGCTGTAGCATTCCTTCAGCATGGTGTATTCCCACTCGCCGAAGGTGGGCATGGTGGAGGCGGAGGAGCCGCAGGCCACCACTTCAATGGAATCGTCGGTCCATTTCATCATTTTGGCGGCTTCGTTGGCGATGCGGCCGTACTCGTAGGCGGTTTTGCTGCCCATCTGCCAGGGGCCGTCCATTTCATTGCCCAGGCAGAACAGCTTGATGCCGAAGGGCTCCTTCGCGCCGTTTTGAATGCGCAGATCGCTCAGGTAGGTGCCGCCCTTGTGGTTGGCGTATTCCACCACGTCGCGGGCCTCGGCGGGGCCGCGGGTGCCCAGGTTCACCGCGTACATCACCTGAGAATCCGCCTTCTTGGCCCATTCGCAGAATTCGTGCAGGCCCACTTCGTTGGTTTCGGTGGTTTTCCAGGCCAGGTCCATGCGCCGGGGCCGGTCCGCCTTGGGGCCGATGGAATCCTCCCATTTGAAGCCGGAAACGAAATTGCCGCCGGGGTAGCGGACGATGGGCACGTTCAGGCCCTTGACCAGCTTAAGCACGTCGCCCCGGAAGCCGCTTTCATCGGCGGTGGGGTGGCCGGGCTCGTAAAGGCCGGTATACACGCAGCGGCCCAAATGCTCCACAAAGGAGCCGTAGATCCGCTTGTCGATGGGGGAGATGACGTAATCCTTATCCAGAATCAGCTTGGCTTTGCGCATGCGCTTCTCTCCTTACAGTTTTTCGGGCGAGGGATGCTTCCGCCCGTTCTTTCTATTTGCATCATATAAAATTGTAACATTGATAAAAGAAAAATGCAATGAGGTTTGCGGAAAAAGGGCGGGCAAACGTTTATTACGGTATATAAAAAAATATTACGCAATTACACGCTTCTGCGATATGATCGCAATCATAAAGCCAAAGAAAAATTGTTTGCCTTTATCCCTTATACGCCTTTCTCGGAAAGGGGTCTGGGGGAAACCGCTTCTTGGAGCCCCAAGAGCGGTTTCCCCCAGTATACATTTTTCGTAAGCGCTTGCCCTGTTTGTGTACACCGCTA
>CAMOHY010000286.1 GCA_946615495.1 uncultured Clostridia bacterium | reverse complement strand
GCCAAGGATGAGCCGGGCCTGGAAAAGCTGGTGGAAAAGAAAAAGAGCCAGTTTGTCGGCCCCGAAGTGCGCGGCAAAAAGCTGGCCGTTATCGGCCTGGGCGCCATCGGCGCGTTGGTAGCCAACGCCGCCGCCCAGGGCCTGGGCATGGACGTGGTGGGCTATGACCCCTATATCTCCGTAGCCCACGCCTGGTCCCTGTCCCGCGCCATCCACCGGGCGGACACCATGGAGGACGCCATCCGGGACGCCGATTATATCACCCTGCATATCCCGCTCATGGATTCCACCCGCGGCATGGTGAACGCCGCCTTCCTTTCCACCCTGAAAAAAGGCGCGCGGGTGCTCAATTTCTCCCGCGGCGAACTGGCCGTGGCCGACGATATCAAGGCCGCCATCGCCCAGGAGCAGCTTTCCTGCTACGTTACCGATTTTCCCTGCGCCGCCCTGGCGGATACGCCCAAGGTGGTTTGCCTGCCCCATTTGGGCGCTTCCACCCCGGAAAGCGAAGAGCGCTGCGCTGAAATGGCCGCCAACGAGGTGCGGGACTACCTGGAGCGCGGCATCATCCGCAACAGCGTGAACCTGCCTGAAATCGTGCTGGGCATTCCGGAAGGCAGCCGCGTGCTGCTGATTCATAAAAATGTGCCCGGCGTGGTGAGCAGCATTTCCAGCCTCATTTCCGGCCGCGGCATCAATATTCAAAACATGCTCAACAAGAGCCGGGGCGATATGGCCGTCACCGTGCTGGAATTGGTGCAGCATCCGGACGATACCCTGCTGGCCGCTTTGGGCAAGCTCAAGGATGTGGTCCGGGCCCGGCTGGTGTAATGCCAACCGCCCATTTCCGTTTCTTCTCCGCCGCGCAGCAGCCTGCGCGGCGTTTCTTTATTTTTTATAATTATTGACAAACGATAATTTTAGTGATATACTGCTTTCGTAATTATTGAAAAACAATAATTTCGAAAGGAGTTATTTATGAAAAAGCCGCGTATATTCCTTCTCGTTTTGCTTTTCCTGCTGGGCGCCGCCTTGGCGTTCGTGGGCGGCAGCACCCTGGGCTTGGATTCGGTAGGCACGGCCCTTGGCAAGCTGGGCCAAGGGCTGCGAAGCCTTTCTCTTTCCGGCGGCGCGGGGAATGCGCTTGCTTGGGCTTTGCTCCTCCTGCTGGGCCTGCTCCCGCTCCTGGGCCTGCTTCCCTTGGGCCGCAAACACGGCGCGGCGGACCTGCTGTGGCTCTGCGCCTCCCTGTATGCCCTGTGCATGCTCTATTGGCTGGTCAATCCCCATCTGCTGCGGGGCTGGCTTTATCCGGGCTGGGCGGACACGCCGCAAAACGGCGTGACGGAAGGCATTCTCCTTTCGCCCTTGGTGTCTCTTCTTTTCGGCGCGGTGCTGCTGCGTCTTTCCAGTAAGGATGCTCCTTCCGCCCAAATGTTCCGCCGCTTTGATCTGCTGCTTTTCCTGGCTGAATGCGCGGCCGTCTTCGGCGCGGGCGCCCATTTTCCGCCTCTCCGCTTTCTTTTGGGCGCCCATCTCCTTTTCGGCGTTGTGGACGCGCTGTGCCTTCTGGCCCAAACGCTGTGCCTCATTCTCACCCTGCGCGATGGGAGAGGGCTGCTTTCCGGCCTGGCCCAGGGCTGGCTGCGGGATGAAAACGCGGCGCATGCCCAGTCTCTCGCCGTTTCCGCCCGGCGCATGCTCGCTGTGGATGTGGCCACTTCTCTTGTCCGCTGCTTTGTCACGCTGGCCCTGGGCGTCAAGCTGTCAAATATCGATATGCGCATGTCCCTTTCCCTCAGCGGCGCTATTCTCGCCCTGGCCATGCTGGTGCTGGTGCGCGTGGTGCAGGCGGGCATTCAGGCCCGCAGCGAAAATGACCAGTTCATTTGAGGTGGCCAATGGCAGTAGAAATCAAATTGGATGAAATGCTCAGGAATCGGGGCATGACCAGCAAACAGCTGTGCGAAAAGGTGGGCATTACGGAGGCGAACATGTCCGTTCTGCGCAGCGGCAAGGCCAAAGGCCTGCGCCTTTCCACCCTGAACCGTATTTGCTATTTCCTGCAATGCCAGCCGGGCGATCTGCTGGCCTTTGACGGCCATTTGGAGGAGGATGACCATGAAGAATAAAACATTCTGCCTGATAACGCTTTTGGTGCTTTGCCTGCTGCTGGCGGGCTGCTCCCTGGCGCGGGAGGACCAAACGCTTCCGCCGGATGAATTGACGGGTGTGATGGTGCGGCTGGGAAAAACGAACGAGTACGGCCGGTTGGAGCCTTCCCCTTTTTCCAGCGCTGGTGATTTGGACATTGACCCTGACCCGTTCTATCCCGTCACCGAAGCGGTTTATGACCGCTGCTTATTGCTGGAAAAATACGATGACGGCATTGGCACCAACGCCGGGAGCTGGTTTAGCGGCGTGCACAGTCATTTTTCCGAAGCGGATGAAGAAAAATCCGTCGCCCTTTCCGCCACCGTCTATTTGGACCCGGAAACAGCCTATAGCAACCAAAGGATCACCATTTCTCCCGTGTACCGCCGGGCTGACGGCAGCCTTTACGCCCTGACTGACACGAATGGCTTCATGGGCGATCTTGATGGTTTTCAAACCAAATTCAGCGCCGAAAAAAGTGAAACGGACCAAAAGGGAAGCACCTTCACCGACCGCTGTTCCTTTGAAGTCAGCGTTCAGGCCCGCCCCAGGGTGGAGCGGCTGCGGCTGATAGAAATGGATGAAAACAATCGTCCCCTTTCCGCCCAGGAGGTTGATTTGCTATCCTCCGCTCCCCTTCGCGTATCCGCAAACGCCGCATGGGTGCTTGCCGAGGAATACGCCGTGGATGGGCATCCCGGTGAAGCGCCGTTTGAAACGCTGCTTCGGGAAGCAATAAGCCTAAAGGAAGGCAAGGGCGAGCTGTCGCTTTATCTTCCCGTTGAAAACGGCATTCTCTCCCTTCGCGCCTTTTCCATCGAGGCGGAGTAATTTTCCGTTCGCCCAGCCTTTTTCCGAAGCAAGCCTTCATCTGTACTCCATCTGTTTTTTCCCTTGACACATTCGGATCAGGTGGCATATAATTTCATCGTATTTTCTTTTTGACGGCGCTTTTTCCTTGCGCCGCTCTTTACGGAGGAGAGCCCATGAACCTTCAGGAAACCTTTGGAAGCCTGGTATTCAACGACGCCGTGATGCGGCAGCGCCTGCCCAAGGAAACCTATCGCGCCCTGCACCGCACCATCGCCGAAGGAAAATCCTTAAATCCGCAGGTGGCCAGCGTGGTGGCCAACACCATGAAGGATTGGGCCATCGAAAAGGGCGCCACCCATTACACCCATTGGTTCCAGCCCATGACGGGCATCACCGCCGAAAAGCACGATTCCTTCCTTTCGCCCAT
>CAMOHY010000285.1 GCA_946615495.1 uncultured Clostridia bacterium | reverse complement strand
TGCCCAGGCCCAGCACAGTGCCGTAGGCCGTGGAAATGCTGATGATGGTGCCCACACCGTCAATGTAGAAGAAGTAGGCCACCACGAACAGGAACAAGCCCTTGCGCCGGAAAATGTCCTTGGCAGTATGGCCAATGTTGCGAAAAATTTGGCCGATGGAGTTTTCCTTGGTGCGCTCGATGTAGTGCTCCTGCTCCACGTTCTTGAGGAAAGGAAGGGAGAACACCAGCCACCATACGCTGACGATGAGAATGGAGAATTTTTGAGCGATGGGGTTGGAATAGCCCAGCAGGAGCAGCATGGCGATGGAAATGACGAAGGGAATGGTGCTGCCGCCGATGTAGCCCATGGCGTAGCCCCAGGAGGACACCTTGTCCATCCTTTCGTCGGTGGTCACGTCGGTGAGGAAGGAATCGTAGAACAGGCAGGAGCCGGAGAAACCGATGCGGCTCAAAATATAGCCCGCCAGCATCAATTGCCAGTTGTTCATCACCAGCGCGATCATGAAGGTGAACACGACGCCCATGAGCATGAAGGTGGTGAACAGCTTCTTTTTCATGCCTTTAAAGTCCGCCACGGCGCCCAGCAGCGGGGCCAGGATGGCCACCAGGAACGTGGCGATGGAGGTGCCGTAGCCCCACCAAATGTCGCCCGCGTCGCCCGCGATGGAAACGAAGATGGTGGGGAAGATGGCCGCCATGATGTTGGTGGCGTAAATGGAGTTGGCCCAGTCGTACATGATCCAGCTCCATTCTTTTTTGGTAAACCGCTTTTGCTTGCCTTCTTGGGTTTTTGGCATATTTCACCCTCCTCAGTGTATGAATTTTCCTTGCTTCCTATTATACTGTATTTTCTGTTTTTTTCAAGGATATTTTGCTTGGGATGGATTGACGGCGGCGCGCGGTGAATTTATAATGAGCTGGAAAGAGAAGCAAAGGAGGAGGGGGCTTATGCGTCCTTGCGTGCTGGAAAGCTCAAGCGAATATACGGTTATCGGTTGGGAACGGGTGGACCATGCGGAACGCTACCAGGTGTACTGGGCGGACCGGTACGCGCCCACCACCGTGTTCAAATTGGCGGGGGAGACGCAGGCATGCGCCTTCCGGCTGAATAAGGTCACCCATATTCCCCGCTATGTGTATGTGGAGGCTGTCCGCGGCGACGGTTCCACGGAAAAAAGCGAAGTGATAAAAACGCCGGTCCAAAAGGCGTTCCATCCCCAGCTGGAGCGCCTGGGCCGCGGGCTGGCGGCGGCAAAAGGCGAGGGAGGCATTTTCGTTTCCTGGCGCTTGTTTGCGGATGAAGTGGAGGGCAGCTGCGCTTCGGGCCTGACCGGTACGGATTTTGCTCTGTATCGGGATGGAAAGCGCATTGCCGTGGTGGAGGACAGCACCAATTATCTGGACCGGGAAGGCACCCTGGAAAGCCAATACCAGGTAGCGCCCATCCGGGCGGGCAAGGAGGGCGAACGCTGCGCCCCGGCCGGGGTATGGCAGAGCGGGAAGAATTATATGGAAATCCCTCTGCAAAAGCCCGCCGGCGGCGTTACCCGGCCCGGCGCCATGCACCCGGAGGGAGAAGAATTCACCTACAGCGCCAATGATATGTCTGTGGGCGATGTGGATGGGGACGGCGAATTGGAATATTTCGTGAAATGGGACCCCTCCAATTCCCATGACGTATCTCACCGGGGCTACACGGGCAACTGCATCATTGATTGCTACAAGCTGGATGGCCGCCTGCTGTGGCGGCTGGATATGGGCAAAAATATCCGTGCCGGGGCCCATTACACCCAATTTATGGTGTACGATTTTGACGGCGACGGCAAAGCGGAAATGTGCGTAAAAACCGCGCCGGGCACCAAAATGACGGTGTACGGCCCGGATGGCGGCGCGGTCAGCGAACGGTATATCACCTTGCTTCCGGAGGATATTGCCGCCGGATGCGCCAATACCGACGATTACGTGTGCTCCGCCGCAGATTTCCGCCGCCATATGGCGGATGTGTTTGAAGGCTGGCGGGAGCATCCGGAGGTGGCATGCGGCCATTGGCCGGACACGCTGGAAGCCTGCTTTGGCATTCCAAACCGGTATGCCTATCCCCTCAGCCGGCAGGATGCCGAGGCGCTGGCGGACTATTTTATCCAGGTCTACGCCCCCTCCCGCAGCGAAAAGAACAGGCTGGACCAGTTTGAGGGCTTTATTTACGAAGGCCCGGAATACCTGACCATGTTTGCGGGGGATGGCCGCGAATTGGAAACCATCGCCTTCCCCGTGCCCCGGCAGGATGACGGCCTTTTGTGGGGCGATTACAGCATGCGCCGCATCGAGCCCTGCAACCGGGTGGACCGGTTCCTCTCCGCCGTGGCGTACCTGGACGGGGAACACCCCTCCGTGGTCATCGGGCGGGGCTACTACACCCGCACCACCGTAACGGCGTATGATTTCAAAAACGGCCGCTTTGAAAAGCGTTTTACCGCCGATTCCGGCCATGTGGTGCTAAGCAATCCCTTCAACGATTATCATTCCCACGCGGGGAAGGGCGTCAGCTCCACCCACGGCGCGCTTGCTGGCCAGGGCAACCACAGCATGGCTATTGCCGATGTGGATGGCGACGGCTGCCAGGAGATCGTTTACGGCGCGGCGGTGATCGATCAGGATGGAAGCCTGCTTTATTCCAGCTATGGGAAAATGCCCGATGGGTCCATGGCCAAGTTTGGCCACGGGGATTCCATGCACTGCGGCGTCATCGACCCGGACCGGCCCGGTATGCAGATTTTCAACGTGTTTGAGGGGGCCAAGGCGGCGCCCTGGGGCTTTGCTTTGCGGGACGCGGAAAATGGGGAGGTCATCTTCGGCGAACCGGCGGACAGCGATCTGGGCCGCTGCATGGTAGGCGATATCGCGCCGGGCGTGCGGGGCCTGCAGTGCTGGGTGCTGGATACCTTTGATTGCCACGGCAATAAGCTGAACGTGCCTTTGCTGGGCACCAACGCCAGCATCCGCTGGGCCGCCGATCTGTCCACCCAATTGATTGACGGGGCCAATTACCTGTCCGGCGACCATATCGGCCGCATCGTGGATAATACCCACGGCGTGATGCTTGAGCCGGAGGGCACCGCCACCAACAACGGCACCAAGGGCAATCCCTGCCTGATCGCCGATATTTTCGGCGATTTTCGGGAGGAACTGCTCCTGCGCACCGCGGACAGCAGTGCCATCCGCATTTATATGAATACGGACCTCACTTCCCATAAGCTGTTTACCCTCCTTCACGACGCGCAGTACCGGGTGGGCGTGGCCTGGCAGAATAATTGCTATAACCAGCCCTGCTATCCCTCCTTCTATTACGCCAGCGATATGGACTTTTCCCAGGTCCTGCCCGGCTTGGCGAAAAAGGATGAATGAATGCGCT
>CAMOHY010000284.1 GCA_946615495.1 uncultured Clostridia bacterium | reverse complement strand
TCGATGCTCTACCATCGATTGTGCACTTTTTCCGCGAAGCCGGGAAAACGGCGGATTTCGATTTTCCTTCCGTCGTCCAGCACGGCGGCGCCGGTAAAGCGGCCGAACACCTGGTGCTGGTCGGAGCAAAGAAGCTTGAAATCCATATTGGCCGCCCGGTCCAGGATGGGCTCAAAGTCCATTTGGAAGCGCCCGTCGTCGCTGACAAATTTCCAGGGGGAAAGGTAATCCTCCCGGCCATCCTTCATGGGGATTTGGAAGGTTACCTGGCTCAGCTTGTGGGCCTGGCCATCGTAAATAAGCATGTTTTCGCTGGCGGCGCTGGTGTCGCCGAAGCCGTAGCCGATGTTGAAGCCAAAGGGCACGCCGCCGGCCAGGCCGGAGGCCGAGCCCCAGTACCAGGTGTTATCGTAGGTCCACACGCCGCGGCCCCAATCCAGCACGGCAAAGGAGTGGGCGGGGGCGAACAAATACTCTTTTCCTTCCGCCACGGCCTTGCCCTCCGCCCGCAGGCAGTTGATTTTCTGGTTGTAATAAAAGGCGTTGGGCTTGCCCGCAAAGGGCGTCACGATCACCATGGAATCGCGGGGCGCGTCCGTCAGGGTGATATCAAAGAGCAAAGGGCCGTGGCCGCCGTTGGGAAAATGGTCCACATGGCCATACAGCCTGCGGCGGCGGCCATCGTTTTCAAACGTCAATTCATAGCCCTGCCCCGCGGCACGCAAATCGCCCCGCGCGCTGGTGGCGGGCAGGCGGCGCCCGCCAAAGGGCGGATGAATGGCGGACCAGGTGGCCTGGCTCCTTTCGTCAAAGTCCAGAAGGGACACGCTGTCCATGTACAAATAGCCATTGTCCGCAATGGTCAGGGCCAGGGCGTAGCGGTCGGACACGACGCAGTAATAGTCCCATTCCTTTATGCGCAGGCGGCTGGCGGCCACCCGGCTGCGGTCATAGGCCTTGATGAGGCTGGTGGCGTAGCCTGTTTCGGTCAAATGTCCCTTTTCATCGTGAAGCGGGCCGGGAGACGTGATGCGGCGCTGCATGAAAAGCCCCTCCTTCTTGCTGTGGTCCAAGGAAGAATCGTTATTCGTTTCATCGTCAGGTCCATTATAAGGGAAGAAAACAATCCCGTCAAGAACGCTTTACAGAAATCGGCAAAACGTGGTATACTACTTAAGTCAAACAAAACGGCGGGGGGAACAGAAGCCCGCTTGAGACAGCATTAAAGGAGGATACTTTTTATGGCACGGAATCAATTCGCCGGCTTTGGCGGCGGCCCCAATATTCAGCAGCTCATGCGGCAGGCCCAGAAAATGCAGGAGCAAATGACCAAGGCCCAGGAGGAGCTGGACGAAAAGGTGTATGAAGCCAGCGCGGGCGGCGGCATGGTGACTTGCAAGGTGAGCGGCAAGCGGGAGCTGCTGGAATTGACCATCAAGCCCGAAGCGGTGGACCCGGACGATGTGGAAATGCTGCAGGATATGATTCTGGCCGCGGTGAACGAAGCGCTGCGGGAAGGCGAAAAGGCGCGGGAGGACACCATGGGAAAGCTGGCCCCGGCCGGAATGGGCGGGATGTTCTGACATGGCGGAAGGAAGCGACCCCATCGCCCGCATGGCGCTGCAATTATCGCGCCTGCCGGGCATTGGGCAAAAAAGCGCCCAGCGGCTTGCCTATCATATCGCGGGCATGCCCCTGGACCAGGTAAAGGACCTGGCCGCCGCCCTGTGGCAAGGGCGGAAGGCCCTTCGTTTCTGCGCCCGCTGCGGCAATTATACCCAGGAAGAATTTTGCCCCATCTGCCTGAATGAGGACCGGCACAACGGCCAAATCTGCGTGGTCAGGGACGCGCGGGACGTGGCGGCCATGGAGCGCATGCGGGATTTTAAGGGCCTCTACCACGTGCTGGGCGGCACCCTGTCGCCCATGGACGGCGTAGGGCCGGAGGATATCCGCATCAAGGAACTGCTGCAAAGGCTGTCCACGGAGGAGGTGCAGGAGGTCATCCTGGCCACCAACCCGGATATCGAGGGCGAGGCCACCGCGGCCTATATCGCCCGGCTCATCAAGCCTATGGGCGTCAAGGTGAGCCGTATTTCCTACGGCGTGCCCGTGGGAAGCGATTTGGAATACGCCGACGAGGTGACCCTGGCCAAAGCCATGGAGGGGAGACGGGAGCTGTAACGCCCGCCAGGAGAAGCAGCGCAAAAAAACGGGAAGCCTGAGCGGTTGTGAAAAATCGATGCGCCATTTTTCCCGAAGCTGGGAGCTAATAAAGAAAATGTTGCATTTCTATCATGGGGTCATGGGCTCCAGCAAAACGGCCATGCTGCTGATGCAGCGGTACAATTACATGCAGCTGGGCTTGAAGGTGGCGCTGGTGAAGCCCGCCGTTGATACCCGCATCTCGGTGGACACGGTGTATTCCCGCGTGGGCCTGCAGGCCCAGGCGGACATCGTGCTGGAAAAGGACCACAGCATCCGGGAGCAGCTCAATTGGCTGGCCGTGCAGCACGCCCATTCCCATTTTCAGTATGTATTTGTGGACGAGGCGCAGTTCCTGTCCGAAGCGCAGGTGCAGGAAATGGCGGACATGGCCGACAGCCTGGAAATTTTCTGCTATGGACTGAAAACGGACTTTATGGGCCAGTTTTTCCCCGGCTCGGCGGCCCTGCTGCGGCTGGCGGAGGATATTCAGGAAGTGTCCGGCAGCCTGTGCTGGTGCGGCAAAAAGGCCACCATGAACACCCGCGTGGACGGAAAAGGAAACGTCATCAAGCAAGGGGCGCAGGTGCTTATCGATAACCAGGATGAAATACGCTATATCGGGCTATGCTATCAGCATTGGCGGGAAGGAAGGTCACATGCCTGAAACGATCGGATGGCTTGAAAAAAACGCCGGGCTGGTGGCGGGTTTTTCCCTGCTAATGTCCCTGGCGGTGCTGCTGGTGCTGCTGGGGGTTCTGTCCCAGCAGATCAGGCTGAACCGGAAGCTGAGCCGCCGGAACGACGCGGTGAACCGCCGCCTGGAGGAAGCAAACCGGGAAATGCTGCGCCGGGACGAATTTTCCAGCCTTTCGGAAATCCATTCCGCCCGGCTCCTGCAGGCCATGGAGGAGCGCAGCCGGGATGAAGCCCAGCGCCTGAACCAGCTGTCCGCCCGGCTGGACGCCTTCGGCGAAAGCCAGGACGCCCGGCTGCACCGCGTGACCGCCACTCTGGACGAAAAGCTGACCCAGAACGAGGGCCGCATCGAAAAAATGCGGGACACGTTGAATCAATCCGTTACCCGCATGCAGGAGGAAAACGGCAAAAAGCTGGAGGAAATGCGCCAGACCGTGGATGAAAAGCTGCACGCCACGCTGGATAAGCGCCTGGGCGAAAGCTTTTCCCTGGTGAGCCAGCGGCTGGAGCAGG
>CAMOHY010000283.1 GCA_946615495.1 uncultured Clostridia bacterium | reverse complement strand
CGTAAAATGAGCATTTTACAGCAAATTGATGTTTCCATCGAAAGACTGCTTGCAGGCTTTCGATGGCAGAGCATCGACTTTGTCGATGCTCTAAAGGCCCGCCGGTTTTGCTCGGCGAGCCTTCATTGGTTTGGTTTTTTAGATGAAGATCAGCCCACAGGAATATCCCACTGCACGCCCAGGGCTTCATTCAAGTGGACAAAGGTCTGGGTACCGGCCACGCCGTCCACGGAGATGCCTTCATCCCGCTGGAAGAGCATGACAGCCCAAGCCGTCTTGGGGCCATACTTGCCGTCGTCCTCGCCCTCGGTCAGGTAGCCCAGGGTGATAAGCTGCTGCTGCAGCTTTTTCACCTGCGCGCCGCGGGAGCCCCGGCGGAGCTTGGTGGTGTAAGCGCTGACGGCGGTATTGTTTTCATCTACCACCACAGGCTCGGCGTTGGACACGTTCAGCGCCTTGATGACTACCCAGGTCTGGGGGCCGATGATGCCGTCCTGCTTGAGGTTATAATCCTTCTGCAGCTTCTTTACCGCAGCCGTGGTGTCGGCGCCGAAAACGCCGTCAGCCTTGCCAAACAGGTAGCCCGCCGCCTTCAGGCGCATCTGGGCGTTGGCCACGTCGTTGCCATACATGCCCTTCTTCAGGATGCGCTCGGTGAAGGGGTCATCCACGGTGCCCTGGGTTTCCTTTTCCGTTTCCTCCGCGTTGTTTACCACCGTGGGCCACAAATAGCGGCGCATGGTGGCGCCAAACTTGCCGTCCACCTTCAGGCCGTTATCCTTCTGGTAGGCCTTCACAGCGGCGGTGGTGGAGGAATCGTAATAACCGGGGGTGGCGTAATTAAGGGCATAATTCAGGTCGGCCAGCTTCATCTGCAGCACATACACATCCCAGCCGCGGTCGCCCTGGCTCAAGCTGCGCTTGGGGATACCGCCGTTGAAGATGCTGGCCGTGCGGTTATACAGCGCGTCCAGCGTCCTGGGGCCGGCCTTGCCGTCGGCATTCAGCCCGGCGGAAGCCTGGAACCACTTAACGGCCCGCATCACATCCGCGCCGAAAATGCCGTCGATGGTGCCTACATAGTAGTAAGTTTCCCGCAGCGCGCGCTGGAGCTGCTTCACGTTTTCGCCGTTCATGCCAATGGTCAGGGTGGTGGCGGGATCGGCGTCGTTTTTGCCCATCGCGCTGTCAGAATTCAGCAGCGCCAGGGTCTGGGGGCCAATTTTGCCGTCCACGGCCAGTTCATTTTTGCGCTGGAACTGCTTCACGGCGGTGAGCATCACGCTGCCAAAGCTGGAATCCAGCGGCCCATTGTAGTAGCCATACTTCGCCAAGCGGATCTGGGCGGAAAGCACGTCCTCGCCCTTCATGCCCTTTTCCAGCGTACGGGTGGCAACGGCCACCGGCGTTTCCGCGGCGGGCGTTTCCGTGCCGGTCAATCCTTCAGCCATCGCTCCCGCGGGCACCAGCAGCGCCAGCATCAGCAGCAGGGCCAATAAACGCTTCATAAAAAAAGCCTCCTCTCTCTCAGAATACAGATAGCGCTTTTTATTCTCTTCCTTATCCGTATCCTTGTCTATTGTAGCACAAAGACCATGAAAATCCTATTCCAGAAATGTTTCAAAATGACGAATTTACATGTAACAACTGTAAACAACCGGGCGTTGGAGGCGGCGTTTCCGGTTTCCGGCCCATTGCTACGCCCCTTCCTGGGCATCGTTTTCCTTAAGGCGGGCAAAAATCATGCGGCCCGCGCTGGTTTGCAGCACGGTGGTCACCTCCGCCTCCAGCGTCTGGCCCACCCGGCTGCGGCCATTTTCCACCACCACCATGGTGCCGTCGTCCAAATAAGCCACGCCCTGGCCCGGCTCCCGGCCTTCGCGCACCAGATGCACCGTCATTTCTTCCCCCGGCAGCACCTTGGACCGCAGGGCCCCGGCCAATTCGTTGATGTTGAGCACCGCCACCCCGGCCACGGCCGCCGCCTTGTTGAGATTATAATCGTTGGTGACGGCCGCGCCGCCCAGATCGCGGGCCAGCCGCAGCAGCCTTACGTCCACCTCCGCGCTGTCCTGGGACGGCAGGTCCATCACCTGGGGCGGAGGAACCAATTCCTCCTGCATTTTTTTGAGCACGTCCAGCCCCCGCCTTCCCCGCGCCCGGCGCAGGGCGTCGGCGCTGTCGGCGATATGGCGCAATTCGTCCAGCACGAAGGAGGGCACCACCATTTCTCCCTCCAAAAATCCCGCCCGGCCAATATCCAGGATGCGTCCGTCAATGATGGCCGACGTATCCAGCACCTTGGGGCAGGCGGCGGAGGTCACGGTTTCCCTCTTTTCCGTTTGGTCCGCCAAATTGCCGCCCCCAAGAAAGCCCAGGCCCATGAGCGCCCCGTAAAGCAACGCCGCCGCAAGCCAGGAAAAGGGGCCCTTGGGCAGCAAAAGAATGGGCTGCATCAGCAGCGCGGAAAGCGCCGCCCCGGCAAACAGGCCGGACAAACGGAAAAAACGCCGGGACAAGGGCGGAAAACGAAAAAGACCCATGGTTCACATACCTTCTTTCTGCCATAAAATATGTTATGTACAGAAACAGGATGCGCCCCTCCGGCCTTTTTTATACATTGGAATCAGCTGTTGGGCAGCAGGTCCAGCACGGCCATGGCCTGGGCCACCGTGTCCACCCCGTGCAGGCTTACTCCCGCAGGGGCCTTTACGTGGCGGGCGCTGTCGCGGGGGCACAGGATATGGGTAAAGCCCAGCCGCTGGCATTCCGTCCCCCTGCGCTCCAATTGGGAAATGGAGCGCACCTCCCCGGCCAGCCCCACTTCGCCCATCACGGCCCATTCTCCCGGCACCGGCCTGTCCGCGTAGGAGGACGCCACCGCCATGCAGAAGGCCAGGTCCGCCGCCGGTTCGTTGAGGGAAAGCCCGCCCGCCACGTTGATGTAGGCGTCCCGGTTGTACATGCGAAGCCGGGCCCGCTTTTCCATCACGGCCAGCAAAAGCATCACCCGGTTGGAATCCATGCCGTCCACGGTGCGCCGGGGCACAGCCATAAAGGACTGCGTCACCAGCGCCTGAATATCCACCAGCATGGGACGGCTGCCCTCCAGCCCGCAGAAAACGCAGCTGCCGCTGGCCCCTTTGGCCCGCTGGGAAAGCAGCGTTTCGCTGGCGTTCTGCACGGCCCGCATACCCGTGCCCGTCATTTCAAAAATGCCCAATTCGTTTACGGAGCCAAAGCGGTTCTTGACCGCCCGCAGCAGCCGGTATTCGTGCTGGTGGTCGCCCTCAAAGTAGAGCACCACGTCCACCATGTGCTCCAGCACCCTGGGCCCGGCCAAGGCCCCTTCCTTGGTCACGTGGCCCACCAGGAACATGGCGCAGCCCTCCTGCTTGGCGTAGCGCATGAGCAGGGCGGCGCTTTCCC
>CAMOHY010000282.1 GCA_946615495.1 uncultured Clostridia bacterium | reverse complement strand
ACAACGGCCACGCCTTCTGGGACACGGAAGCCTGCTGCCTGCCCTTCTACCTGTTTACCGATCCCGCCGCCGCCAAGGATTTGCTCCTTTTCCGCTACAACACCCTGCCCCTGGCCCTGGAGCGGGCCAAGATGCTGGACTGCGAAGGCGCCTGCTTTCCCCTGGCCACCATCAACGGCCAGGAGGCCTGTTCCCTGTGGCAGCATGCCAGCTTGCAATTGCAGCCCAGCACTGCCGTGGCCTACGGCATTTGGCATTATGTGGCGGTTACCCAGGATGAAGCGTTCCTGTGGGATTACGGCGTGGAAATGCTGCTGCAAATCGCCCGGTTCCTGGCCAGCCGGGTGGAAAAAGGGAGCAGGACCGGAAAATACGGGTTCTTTGGCGTGATGGGGCCGGATGAATTCCACATGATGGTGAACAACAACGCGTACACCAATTATATGGGCATGCGCACCCTTTCCTTCGCCGCCCAGGCGCTGGAAAGGATGCAGCGGGAAAAGCCCGGCGCCTACGCCGCGTTAAAGGAAAAAACGGCGCTGGACGAAAACGAAATGGAGCGCTGGCAGGCCATCGCCCGGCAAATGTACATTCCCATGGATGAAAACGGCCTGATTGAGCAGCACGACGATTATTTCAACCTGCCCCATACCGATATCGACGCCATCCCCATCAGCCAATTCCCGCTGTACGATCATTGGTCCTACGACCGGATCTACCGCTCGGATATGATTAAGCAGCCCGACGTGCTGATGATGCTGTACCTGTACAATTCTTCCTTTACGGAGGATGTGAAGCGGGTGAACTATGAGTTTTACGAGCCCCGCACCATTCATGAATCCTCCCTCTCCCCCGCCATTCATTCCATTTTAGCGGCGGAGCTGGATAAAATGGAGGAGGCGGAAAGCTTTTTCGGCTACGCCACCCGCCTGGACCTGGACAACTACAACCGCAACACCAGGGAAGGCCTGCATATTACCAGCATCGCCCTGGCCTGGATTAACATCGTGTACGGCTTCGCCGGGCTGCGCAGCGATGGCGGGCAGCTGCGCTTTTCCCCCCGCCTGCCGGCGCGCTGGACAAAGCTGACCTTCTCCATCCTGTATCGGGGACGGGTGATCCGCGTTGGCATGGACGGCGAAAAAACAAGCTTTGTCCTGACCCAAGGCGACCCCCTTACCCTGCAAATCTATGACAAACTGTATACGCTGAACGGGGAAGAACAATTTGTGCCCTGCCAGCGTTAAAAGGAATCCGCCTGCCGGTTGGCGGGCGGATTTTTCAGGAGGTATTTATGAACGGCTGGTCATTCAAAAAAGACGGCTTTGAGCCGCAATCCGCCGCCGTGGACGGCAACCGCTTCCTTTGCGCCAACGGCTATATGGGCTTGCGGGGCACGGTGGAGGAGGCGGGAAAGGAGTGGTTTCCCGCCGTCACCCTGGCGGGCGTGTACGACCAATACCAGGACCGGTGGCGGGAGCCGGTGAACGCGCCAAGCGGCCTGTTCATAAAGCTCCTGTTCAACGGCCGTCCCCTGGCGCTGGGAGAAGCCAGCGCTCTCCGCCACACCGCGGAAATTGATTACCGCCACGGCATTTTCCGCCGGGAAACGGACTTTGGCCCGGTGCAGCTTCAAAGCGAACGGTTCGTTTCCATGGCGGAAAGCCACCTGATGGCGGACCAGTACCGGCTGCGGTTCCGGGAGGACGGCGAAATGACGCTGCAAACCGCCATTTCCACCGACATCTGGGATATCAACGGCCCCCATCTTTTTGATTTCCGTTTTCAGGCGGGCGAAACGCTGTTGGCCCAGGCTGTGACCGGGCAAAAGCACATCACGGTGGCCACGGCCCAATGCGTGGACCGGGATTTTGACGCCCAGGAGGCCTGCGAGCAAATGGATTCCGGCTTATACCGCCTGCTGTCCTGCCCGGTCAAAAAGGGCGATGTGCTTACGGTATCCGTTTTTTCCGCCGTTTACACGTCCCTGGACCTAAGCTTTCCCGCCCAGGCCGCGGAAACGCTGTGCGCTCAGGCGAAGAAAAAAGGCTTTGACGCCTGCATTCAAGCGCACAGGGACGCCTGGGAAACAATCTGGGCGCGCTCGGAAATCGTTCTGGAGGGCGATGAAAGGGCCGCCCTGGCCCTGCACGCCAGCCAATACCACTTAAACTGCGTCGCCCCGCGCCATGCGGACAATTTATCCATTCCCGCCCGCGGGCTGTCCGGGCAGACCTATAAGGGCGCTATCTTCTGGGACTCTGAAATCTTCTTTTTCCCCATGTTCGTTTATACCCAGCCGGAAATTGCCAAATCGCTTTTGCGCTACCGCATCGAAACGCTGCCCGGCGCCTTGAAAAAGGCGGCGGAGTACGGATACCGTGGGGCCTACTACGCCTGGGAAAGCCAGGAGGGCGGCGAAGAGGGCTGCACCAATTTCAACGTGGTGGATGTGTTCACCCACCGCCCGGTGCGCACCTATTTTCGAGATAAACAGATTCATATCAGCGCCGACATCGTCTACGCCCTGAAAAGCTATTATGAAATCACGGGGGATAAATCGCTGCTGCAAAACGGCGGGGCGAAGGTCATCCTGGAGTGCGCCCGGTTTTACCTGAGCCGGGCCAACGCCCGCCTGGATGCGGAAGAAGTGGACTTTGCGGATGTGATCGGCCCGGATGAATATCACGAGCGCGTGACCAACAACGCTTTCACCAATCATATGATTCTGCACTGCGTAAAGACCGCGCTGAGCCTGAAGGAAATCTTCGCGGATCAGCCGGAATGGTTCGCAAATCTTCTCCGGGAATTGCATTATGAAAAGGATTGGCCGCTGCTGTTCAACCTGTGCGGCCGCATCCGCAAGCCTCGAACCCGGAGCGGCGTAACGGAGCAATTTGACGGCTACTTTGACCTGGAGGATTGCTCTCTTGCCGCCGTGCGCGCCCGGCTGCGGGACCCAAGGGAATACTGGGGCGGCGACCACGGCGTGGCGGGCGCCACGCAGATCATCAAGCAGGCCGACGTGATCGCCATGCTGGCGCTGTTTCCCAATGATTTTACCGATCAGCAGGTGGACACGAACTGGCGCTATTACGAGATACGCACCGAGCACGGCTCCAGCCTGTCCGCCTGCATGTACGCCCTCGCCGCCTGCCGTGTCGGACGGCTGGACGAAGCCTGGGATTTGTTTATGCGCACCGCGGAAATCGACGTAACCGGCGGCGGCAAGCAGTGGGCCGGAGAAATCTATATCGGCGGCACGCACCCCGCCTCCAACGGCGGAGCCTGGATGATTGCCGCCCTGGGCTTTGCCGGGCTGCGGATGAAAAACGGCCAGCCGGAGCTGCATCCGAACCTGCCCCGGCAGCTGAAGCGCCTTTGCTTCCCCATTCAAGCGGGAGGAAAACGGCTGATGGTGGAAGTGACCCA
>CAMOHY010000281.1 GCA_946615495.1 uncultured Clostridia bacterium | reverse complement strand
TGGTTCAGGGGGGCGGGGGCTGAAGGAGCCCCCGCATCGTTTCCTTTTATCCTTTTACAACACGACTGTTACCGCAATAATAATGCCATAGGAAAACTGCTTACCCTTCCTTTATACGCTTTTCTCGGAAAGGGGTCTGGGGGAAACCGCTCCTTGGAGCCCCAAGAGCGGTTTCCCCCAGTATACATTTTTCCTAAGCGATTGCCCTGAAAGCGGCCTATCCCCTTGCCAAGGCGCGTCCGATATTGTACAATGCTATTCATCCAATGCAAAAGAGGTGTTTGTATGTCTGTACAGGAACACAGGAAACGGCTGTATGAAACGCTTCCGGAAGGCAGCATGGTGCTTTCCTACGCGGGGGTGCCGGTGCACACCAACGAGGACGATTATTACAATTTTGAAGTCAACAGCCAGTTTTTCTACCTGACCGGCTTGGAGCGGGAAAACATGGCCTTTCTGGCGGTCAAGGCCGGCGGCGCCGTGCAGGAGACCCTGTTTATTGAGGCTGCTGATCCCCTGCATGAGCGCTGGACCGGCAAAATGCCCACCAAGGAGGAGGCGGCCCAAATAAGCGGCGTTCAGAACGTCCGGTATACCGAGGAAATCAGCGCGGCCGTAGGCCGCTTCATGGGCCGGTATGATATCGGGTATGTGTATTTTGATCTGTACCGCTGCGGCATGAAGGACCCCGACGATTATAACGCTGCAATGGCGCGGGAATTCATGCGCCTCTACCCTGCCGTAACCCTGCGCGATTTGCATAAGGCCTGCGTGCCCCTGCGGGAATGCAAGGACGGGGATGAAATCGCCCTGGTCCGCCAGGCCGTGGGCATCACCCGCCAAGGGCTGGAGCGCGTCATGAAGGGCTTGAAGCCCGGCATGCGGGAATACCAGGCTCAGGCGGATTTTGAATACGCCTGCAAGCGCCTGGGCGCCGTGCGCTTTGCCTTCAACACCATTTCCGCTTCAGGCAAAAACGGCTGCATGATGCACTACAACACCAACCGGGAGGAAATCCGTCCCGGCTCGCTGCTGCTTTTGGACCTTGGGGCGAAATACGGCAATTATTGCAGCGATATCACCCGCACCTATCCCGCGGACGGAAAGTACACCCCCCGGCAAAGGGAAATTTACGGCCTGGTTTTGAAAGCCAATCTGGCTGTGGCCGCCGCGGCCCGTCCCGGCATTACGCTCAAGGATTTAAACGATGTGGCGAAATCCGTCCTCGGCGAAGGGCTGGTCAGCCTGGGGCTGATTCAGGACGCCCAGGAGGTGGGCAAATATTACATGCACTCCGTCAGCCATTCCATCGGCATCGACTGCCATGACGCCGCCTTTGTGGGGGACGTGCTCCAGCCCGGCTGGATCATCAGCGATGAACCGGGCTTGTATATCGACGAGGAAGAAATCGGCATCCGCATCGAGGATGACCTTTTGATTACCGCCAGCGGCTGCGAAGTGCTGAGCAAGGAGATCATCAAGGACCCGGATGAAATCGAACGCTTTATGCGCGGCGAGGGCTGATCCTGGCCGAAAAAATAGCCTATTCAGCGTTTTTTCAAGCTGAATAGGCTCAGACTGTCGAAAATTCTTTTTCGACACCCTGCGCCGTTCTTTGAAAGGCTTTTTCATTTTTCACCCCGGCCATGCGGCGGGAAAAGCGCGCATATACTCCTTTCGGAGGTGAAAAGCATGCTGTCATTCCTGTATTGGCTGCTGCGGGACGCGCTGTTTTTCTTTGGCATGGTATCGGGCCGGGGAAGCTTTCCCAAGCCCCTGTCCAGGGAGGAGGAGCGCGCCGCCATCGCCGGGATGCAAAACGGCGATGAAGCCGCCCGCCGCAAGCTGATTGAGCACAACCTGCGCCTGGTGTCCCATATTGCGAGAAAATATACCGTTCCCGGCTACACAGCGGAGGATTTGGTGTCCGTTGGCTCCCTGGGCCTCATCAAAGCGGTGAACACCTTCAACCCCGCCGCCGGGCCTCAGCTTTCCTCCTACGCCGCCCGGTGCATTGAAAACGAGATATTGATGCTGCTGCGCGCGTCCCGGAAGCGGCGGGGGGACGTGAGCCTGACGGACCCGGTGGGCACGGACGGGGAGGGAAACGACATTTCCTTTGCCGACATTCTGGGCACGGACGCGGGGTTCGTGGAGGATGAGGCCGTGCGCCGTGTGACCATGCAGCGGGTGCGGGAGCTGGTGAAAGCGCTGCCGAAAAAGGAACGGCTGGTGGTGGAAATGCGCTATGGCATGCTGGACGGGGCCATTCATCCCCAGCATGAGGTGGCGGCGGTGCTGGGCATTTCCAGAAGCTATGTATCCCGCATGGAAAAAAAGGCGCTGTCGCTGCTGCGGCAGGGGCTGGAAAAAAGCGGCGGGGAATGAAACCAAGAATATTGAGCGCCAGGCCCGGAAGCCCTTGCGGATTTGGGAAAAATTCGATATAATAAATAAAGGAAACCAAATCCACGCAGGAAAGGGGCAGATTTTCATGGGCTATAAGGAAGAATATCAACGCTGGCTTGACATGTTTTCCAACGATGCGGAAACCGTAAAAGAACTGCAGTCTATCGCGGGAGACGAAAAGGAGATTGAGGACCGGTTTTACACCGAGCTGGCCTTTGGCACCGCGGGGCTGCGGGGCGTGCTGGGCATGGGCACCAACCGCATGAACGTGTACAATATCCGCCGGGCCACCATGGGCGTGGCCAAGTACTTGATTGCCCAGGGCGTGCAGGATCAGGGCGTGGTCATCGCCTACGACAGCCGCATTATGAGCGACGTGTTTGCCAAGGAAACGGCGCTGACCCTGGCCGCCGCCGGCGTGAAGGCTTATTTGTTTGACGCGCTGCGGCCCGTGCCTGTGCTGTCCTACGCTGTGCGCCATCTGCACACGGCGGCGGGCGTGGTCGTTACCGCCAGCCACAATCCTCCCCAGTATAACGGCTATAAGGTGTACGCCGCCGACGGCGCCCAGCTGGGCCCCGAAGCCGCCGACGCCGTGACCGGCTACATCCGCGCCCTCAATTACACCGACTGCGTGCCCATGGATGAAAAGGAAGCCCTGGATAAGGGCCTGCTCAAAATCGTGGGCAACAAGGAAGTGGACGACGATTACATCGCCATGATTAAGACCCTGGCCCAGCGGCCCGAATTGCTGGCCGCCCGCGGCAAGGATTTGAACATCGTCTATACCCCCCTCCACGGCTCCGGCAATGTGCCGGTGCAGCGGCTGCTGAAGGAGCTGGGCGTGCATTACACCGTGGTGCCCGAACAGGAAAAGCCGGACGGCCATTTCCCCACCGTGAAGGCGCCTAACCCCGAAGACCCCAACGCCTTCACCCTGGCCATTCCGCTGGCCCAGAAGGTGGGCGCCACCGTGGTGTTCGGCACCGACCCGGACTGCGACCGCCTGGGCGCCGCCGTGCAGG
>CAMOHY010000280.1 GCA_946615495.1 uncultured Clostridia bacterium | reverse complement strand
AGCTTAGCCAGAGCGAAAAATCCTTCCCAAATCTGATAATCTTTTATCCTGAGAATAGTATATCCACAGGACCGGCTTCATCGAAAAACTGCTTGCAGACTTTCGACGGGGAATTACTTTCCAATATCCGGCAGGCTGGCGGCGGCCACGCTCTGGCCCACGCGGCGGCTGGCCTCGTCGGGAATATGCAGCTGCATCCGGGCGGCCAGCTCAGGGAATTCGGTATCCAGCACCTCCTGGGCTTTCCTGAGCAGGATGGGCCCGCCCTGGCCGGAGGTGACGCGGCCCATGATGAGCACATGATCGATGGTGTAGAAGCGGCTGTACCAGGCCAGGGAGTAGCCGAAATACACGCCGATGGATTCGTAAATCTTGGCGGCCTCCGGGTTGCCCGCGGCCATTTCCTTCTGCACCACCTTCAGCTTTTCGGCGGGGGAAAGGTCCTCATTCAGGCTGATGCCCGCGGCGGGGGCCAGCTTGATAACGCCGTCCTGGCTGAAATACTTCACCCCGCAGCCCCAGTCGCCGCTCCATTCGTCTACCATGGATTTTTCGTTCATGTCCACGGGGGCGAAAGCCAGCTCGTTCAGCCAGCCGGTAATGTTCATATCCTTGTCCACGTAGCCGCCCGCTTCGCTGGTGCCCATGGCGATGCCCAGCACGTTGCCCACGCCCAATTCCATGGCTCCGGCCAGGGCGGTCACGTCGCCGTCGTTGGCCACCTCCAGGGGCGCGCCGATTTCCTTGGCCACGTCGATGTACATGGTCTTCACTTTCTTGGCGAAGTCCTCCTTGCTCACCTTCAGGAACAGGGAGGCCACCATCACCTTGTTGTCGATGTACACCCCGGCGCTGGATACGCCGATGGCGTCCACGCGGGGCATATGGCTGGCGGCGGTTTTCATGGCTTCCAGAATGCCGTCGTAATGGTACTGCGGGTCCGAAGTGGTTTTGGGGAACCACACCACTTCCTCGGAATACACCGCTTCCCCGTCGATAACGGCGGACACCTTGCGGTCGCTTCCGCCAGCGTCAAAGCCGATGCGGCAGCCCTCCAAATGGCGGCCGACGCTGCCCGCGGAGGAGCGGGTAAGCAGCACGTCCTCCAGCTTCTGGGCATATTCCACTTCAAAGGGACGCTCATACACGGTGGCCATAAAGTCGGCGTCGAAGGCCCTTTCGCCGCCAGCCCGGTAGGCGGCGGCCAGGTGCTCATGCACGGCCTTGGAGCCGAAGGTGACGATTTTCCAGCCGCCCCGCGCCCACAGCAGGGTTTTGATGAGCCGGTCCAGCAAAGGAACGGTGCGCTGATCCTCCCCATCGGGGAAAATCTGCATGCGGTAATGGTCGCAATAGCCCTGATTGCGCAGAATCAGCACGCCGAAATCCACACCCCGGCCGCTGGCGGCCACGTCCTTTTCGTAAGCGCGGGCTTCCATTTCCAGGGGGCGGAAGCCGGGGTCCAGGGGAGCGGGAACCTTCAGTTGCATGGGAAAGCCTCCTTTTTCAATTGCGGAAAGATAGGGGAAACGATATGCAAGGGCGGAGGGGATATGGGGTGAGGAGTTTTAGGAGGGGTGAACAGAGCACAGTTTATTTGTCTGCGTAATAGATTCTGACGCCTTATATGCTCTCTATATAATCTGTCCTCTGTGCTTTGATAACTGTCCTCTCTAAAACGCTTGTCTCCGCCCTTATTTCCGGTACTTGGTGTTTCCGCGCACGATGGTGCGCAGCACATTGCAGTCCCCGTCCATGAGGATGATATCGGCATCCTTGCCGGGGGTGAGGGAACCCTTGCGGTCCGCCAGGTTGGCGGATTCGGCGGCGTTCAGGGAGGCGGCGCGCACGGCGGCATACAGCGGCACATAGCCGTAATCCCGCAAATTGCGCACGGCCTGGTTGAGCCTGAGCACGCTGCCGGCGATGGTGCCGTCCTTCAAGCGGCATTCAATGCCCTTGAGCACGAACACCTGGCCGCCGTTTTCGTATTCCCCATCCGGCATGCCGGCGGAGCGCAGGGCATCGGTGATAAGCACCAGCTTATTGCCCTTCAGCCGGGCCATCATGGGGAAAATGCCCTTGTTCACGTGGAAGGTGTCGGCAATCAATTCGGTGTAAATATCGGTGTTCAGGGCGGCGCCCACCACGCCGGGGTCCCGGTGCATCAGGGGCGTCATGGCGTTGAAGGTGTGGGTGCTGCGGCATACGCCCAGGCCGATGGCCTGCATGGCCTGGTCAAAATTGGCGCTGGTGTGGCCAATGGACAGGGCAATGTTTGTTTCCTGCTTCAGCGTGCGGGTAAAATCCATGCCGCCGGGCATTTCGGGGGCAAAGGTGAGCACCTTAATGACATCCTGGAAGGGCAGCACCTTTGCGGCGTCCGGGGCCAGAATGTACGCTTCGTTCTGGGCGCCCTTTTTGGACGGGTTGATGAAGGGCCCCTCCATGTGCATGCCCGCAATCTGCGCGCCGTCAAAGCCCGGCTCCAGGCTTTCCTGCATCAAGGCGCGGACATGGCGGCACACGCTTTCCAGCGTTTCCCAGTCCACGGTCAGGGTGGTGGGCAAAAAGGCCGTTACGCCGTTGGCCAGCAGGCCCTTTGCCATGCTGCGAATGTCCTGCGGCTTATCGTCGCTCACGTCCACTCCCGCATAGCCGTGAATATGCACGTCAATCAGGCCAGGGGCCACGTAAGCGCCCTGAGCGTCCAGCACTTCATCCGCCTGGGCCGCGGCGCTTTCGTCCGTCAGGCCGATAATCCGTTCATCATACAGAAGCGCCTTCCCCCTGATCTCACTGTCGGGAAGCAGAATACGTCCATTCACAATCGCTTTCATAAAGGCCCACTCTCCTTTTTTCATTGAACCGGTCGTATCAATACCAAAAACTGTCTGATGCTATTATATACTATTTTTTGAAGGATTACAATACAAAATCAAGCAATTTTGCGCAAAAACGCGCAAGAAAAAACGCCGGAACAAATCCTCAGGGCGCGGCGGCCCCCGTTTGCTTTTCCACCAGGCTCTGCCGGAGGGCAAGCACATCTTGCTCGTACACCGGAGCCAGGGCGCGGCGGTAAATGATGGAGGCGGGATGATACAGCGAGAAAAGCGGAATGCCGCTTTGGCTGGAAAACCATTGGCCGTGGCAATCGCCCACGGAGGCTTTGGCGTTGGTCAGCGCCTTAAGGGGCACGTTGCCCAGCGTGACCAGGGCCAGGGGCTTTACGGCCTGAATTTCCTTGAGCAGCCAGGGGGTAAACAGGGAAAGCTCCTCCCGGTTGGGGGCCCGGTTGCGCATCCGGCCGGTGGGGCCTTTTTCGGCGGGACGGATTTTCACCACGTTGGATACGAAAATATCCTCCCGGCGAAGCTGGGCCAGGGAGAGGAATTCATCCAGGTTTTTGCCCGCCTTGCCCACGAAGGGGCGGCGCTTGAGCACCTCGGTTTC
>CAMOHY010000279.1 GCA_946615495.1 uncultured Clostridia bacterium | reverse complement strand
AGCGGGGCTTTCGGCGTTGGACCGAAAGCCCCGCGTTTATTTTGCGCAGGTTTATTCCGCGCTGAAGGCGTACACGGTGGTGGACTGGTAGGTGTCGCCCGCCTTCAAGGTGGTGGTGGGGAAGGAGGGGTGGTTGGGGCTGTCCGGGAAGTGCTGGGTTTCCAGCGCCACGCCGGCATAGGGGCCGTAATGGGCGCCCTGGTGGCCGTCGGTATTCAGGCCCTGGCCGGTGTACACCTGAATGCCGGGCTCGGTGGTGAACACGCTCATGGTACGGCCGCTTTCTTCGCTATGGAGCACGGCGGCCTTCTTTAAGCCTTCGCCCTGCAGCACATAGTTCACGTCGTAGCCGTCCACGCCGTCAATCAGGCGGCATTCGGCCCGGCGGTCCACGCCGCTGCCGATGCGGGCGGGGGCGCGCAGGTCCAGGGGCGTGCCGTCCACAGGAAGGAATTCCCCGGTGGGGATGAGCTCCTCGTCCACGTCGGTCACGCAGTCGGCGTACACCTGCAGGGTATGGTCCAGGATATTGCCCTGGCCGTTCAGGTTGAAATAAGCGTGGTTGGTCAGGTTAATGACTGTGTCCTTGTCAGACTGGGCCAGATAGCGGATGCTCAGGCGGCATTCATCGTCCAGGGCGAAGGTGACCTGCACGTGCATTTTGCCGGGATAGCCCTCCTCGCCGTCGTGGGCCACGTAGGTAAAGATCACGGCGTCCTCGTTTTCCGCTTCCAGCACCTGGCCGCGCCACCACTTCTTGTCAAAGCCCTCCCGGCCGCCGTGAAGGCTGTTGCGCCCGTTGTTGGGAAAGAGGGTGTATTCCTGGCCGTTCAGGGTAAAGCGGGATTTGCCGATGCGGTTGCCGTAGCGGCCCACGGTGGCGCCCAGATAGCTGGGCTTCTGGTCGTACTCCTCCAGGGTGTCGTAGCCCAGGCACACGTCGGCCAGGCGGCCAGCGCGGTCCGGCATCTGAATGGAAACGATATGGGCGCCAAAATCCAGCACGGACACGGAAGCGCCCGCTTTGTTGGTCATGGTGTACAGCGTCATTTGGCGGCCAATCAGGTCCACGCCAAAGGGTTTTTGGGTCACGCTCATGGTTGGTTCCTCCGTATTTTCATTTGTGAGTCTATTATAAGCTAAATTTGTCCGCTTGAAAAGTATAAATTCCCTGTTTCCGGGAAAAATACCTCCATACAGGAGGTGGGGGCATGGAGAAAAAGGAATGGACGGGGCTTTTCCTCGCCTGCGCGTCGGCGCTGGTGGGGGCGGCGCTGCTGCTGTGCCCGTTTGGCAGCGCGGAAATGGACGCGCTGATCGCGGAAAAAGAAGGCTGGGCCCTGGTCCGGGGCGCGGAAATGGAAAAGGGGCAAACGGTCACGGTGGCCCGGCAGCAATATTTGCAGGGCGCGCTGATGCTCGTCAGCCCCCGCCATCCGCTGCCGGAGGATTATCCCGCGCCGGACGTGCGCACGGTGCATGCCGTGGCGGGAAATTTCGTGCCCGCGGCCAGGGAAACGGCCCTCCGGGCCGAGGTGATTTACGCGCTTTGCCGCATGCAGCTGGACCGCTCCATGCTCGGCCAGGCCGCCGTGGGCCGGGGCGCGGTATCCTATGCCCAGCAGGAGGCGCAGCGCAAGGAGGCCTTTGCCCGGTACGCCCAGGTGTACCCGTTGCAGGAGGCGGTGAACAAAGCGGCGGCGGCCGTGCCCGGCGGCATGGAAAGCGAACACCGCACGGGCTACGCCCTGGATATGGAATTGCAGGGCGCGCTGGCGCTGAAGGAGGAAAACCCGCTGTACCGGAACGAAGCGGGCGCGTGGATAGGGGAAAATATGTGGCGCTACGGCCTGATTCAGCGCTACGCGCCAGGCGCGTGGGAAGAGGGAAGCTGTGAAGGGATCCACCTGCGCTATGTGGGCCTGGCCCACGCCGCCGCCATGCGGACGCTGGGGGTGGGGCTGGAGGACTATTTGCTGCTGCTGCACCGGGAGGGAGAATGCACCCTGCTTCGGGACGGGAAGCCGTACGCCTATCTGTTTTGCGTGCCGGAGGCGGCGTTTGTCACCTTCCAGGCGCCGCAGGGCGCGGCGATCGAGGTAAGCGGCGATAACGCGGGCTATGTCGTCGCCGCCGTGGCGGCGCAGAGGCGTTTTTAAGGCGTTCATGGCGCGCGAAAGGGAAGAAAAACGCGGGTTTTACAAAAATTTTTTCAATTTTTTGCTTTCAGGGGTGGCGCAACGCCCGCAATTATGGTAAAATGCAGTGTGGCATGTGTTGTATGCTCACTTTCTGGAGGAAGAAGCAATGAGCCGATTGGAGAAAATGCTCGCTCTGGCGGGCATCGAGCCGAACGAGGGGATATTGATCCATAAGCCTTCCAATATCTTTTATTTGAGCGGCTACACCGGCGAAGGCCTGCTGGCCGTTGGCCGGGGCTTTCAGGCCATCGTTACCGATTTCCGCTACACCGAGCAGGCGGAGCGGCAAGCTCCGGGCTTTGAAGTAATGATGGTGGAAAAGGGCGTAAGCCACGCTTCCCTGGCCGCCCGGCTGTTTGCCCAGCATGGCGTAAAGCGCGTCCGGTATGAGGACGACAAGGTAACGGTCCGCTCGTTTGAAGGGCTGAAAAAGGATATTCCCGGCGTGGAATTCGCCCCGCTGGACGGCGCCCCCGAAAAGGCGCGCCGCATCAAGGAAGAAAAGGAACTGAAGCTGATCGAGGAAGCCTGCGATATTTCCTGCCGCGCCCTGGACGCCATTGTGGACCGCATCCAGCCCGGCTTGACGGAAAAGCAAGTGCAGATCATGCTGGATTACAAAATGCTGGAATTGGGGGCCG
This sequence comes from uncultured Clostridia bacterium, assembly GCA_946615495.1. Lineage (GTDB taxonomy): Bacteria > Bacillota > Clostridia > Christensenellales > Aristaeellaceae > RUG563. The sequence goes on along the minus strand of CAMOHY010000279.1, from coordinate 633 downwards.
ATTCCCTGGCCTTTGACACCATTGTGGCTTCCGGCGTTAACGGTTCCCTGCCCCATGCCATTCCCAGCGATAAGAAGCTGGAAAAGGGCGAAATGATTACCATCGATTTTGGCGCGAAAAAGGGCGGCTACTGCGCGGACATGACCCGCACCCTGGCCCTGGGCCAGCCCAGCGCGGAAATGAAGAAAATTTACGACACCGTGCTGCTTGCCCAGGAGACCTGCGAAGGCATGCTGGCTCCCGGCAAGTGCTGCCGGGATATCGACGCGGAAGCCCGCCGCATCATCGACGGCGCGGGCTACGCGGGCCGCTTCGGCCACGGCCTGGGCCACAGCGTGGGCATCGATATCCATGAGGACCCCCGGCTGTCGCCCGCCTGCGGCGATTTGCTGGAAACGGGCACCACGATTACGGTGGAGCCCGGCATCTACGTGCCCGGCCTGGGCGGTGTGCGCATTGAAAACACCTGCGCTATCACCGAAAACGGCGGGCGTACTCTGGTTCATGCACAAAAGGCGCTGCTGATCCTGTGATCGGCCCCTTCTGCAAATAGACCAACAACAGAAAATGGAGGAATTACAATGATTACTGCTGGCGATTTCAAAAAGGGCATCACCATCGAATGGGACGGCG
>CAMOHY010000278.1 GCA_946615495.1 uncultured Clostridia bacterium | reverse complement strand
GCTTCCAGCCATTCCTTCAGGCCCTGGCCGCCTTCGATGAACTGCTTCACCAGGTCCACGTCGCCATACATCCATTCGCTGCCGTCGGCGCTGGGACGCAGGCCGCCGTAGTAGGTCTGGAAAATATGCAGGTTGATGGTGGAGAACAGGGTCAGCTGGCTTTCATCCTTGCCCGCGGCCAGCTGGGGAGCGGCCCAGACAAAGTATTCCCGGATTTCGGACTTAAGGGCCTGCAGGGTGGGCAGGTATTCGGCGTGCACGCCGTGCTTGCTCAGCTCCACAGCGTCGCCGGCCACAAATTCGTGGTCCTTGTAGTACGCTTCGTCAAAGGGCTCTTCGCTCCAATTCAGGATGGTCTTGAGCTCGTTGATGCAGCCCTGCACGGACTTGACCTTATCGTAGGTTTCGCCGTTAAAGGCATAAACGCCGGTGGCAGCGTCCGGATCGGCGGGATCCCAGACCAGGTAGGGCATCACGCTCTGATACTGGCCGCCGGAAACCAGGGTGTTGCCGCCCACCTCGGCGTTCTTTTCAATGACCAGCACCGTGTTGCCGTCCTGGGCCGCCTGAGCGGCCGCGGCAATGCCAGCGCCGCCGGCGCCGACGATGACTACGTCATAGTCCAGCTCCAGGGCGTCCTTGGCGGCGTGCTCCACCTTGGCGGCCTTGAAGGCGTCCAGGTTGGTGCATTGGGCCTGCTCCGCCGCGTCGTTCACGGCGCTGCGCAGGGCGCGGGTGGAGAAGGTGGCGCCGGAAACGCCGTCCACGCCGGAGCCGTTTGCTTCCAGCATTTCGGGAATCATGATATCGAAGGCCACATCGCCCACATGGGCCGTTTCCACGGTGGAAACGATCTCGATATCTTCCAGCTTATCTTCCGAGAAAGTTACCTTCACGGTGGTGGGGCCGTTGTAGCCCTCCGCGGTAGCGGTGTATTCACCGGCGGTAAAGGCCACGGGGGCGCCTTCGTCCGCCGCTTCGCCACGGGCGGCGGCCAGGGCCTTTTCCACGGCCTCGGTCACGCCGTTGCGGGTCACGGTAGCGCCCGCCACGGCGTCGATTTCGCCGTCGGTGCGGCCGATGAGCGCGGCAGCGTAGGTTTCAAACTGGGGCACGCCGAAGGGCAGCTCCTCCGCGCCCTCGATTTCGGCGGCGGTAATGGCGTTTTCGTCCACGGTGATTTTCACCGTTACGGGCACGGAAGCGCCAAAGCCCTGGCCGCTGCCTTCGTACGTGCCGGGGGTAAACGTTCCCTCCGCCGCAGCGAAGGATACGCCGCCCAGCACCAGGCACAGCGCCAGAAGCAGGGAAAGATACTTTTTCATCGTTTCTTCCTCCTTATATAGTTAAAGATTCCTTACAAACCGATTATAGCAGAACATGAACAAATTGTAAATAAAAATTCTGAGCGCCGGCTTGGCCAGCGCCCAGAACCCATTATTCTTTTTGATTTCAGCCGCGGTTACAAAACGGGCCCGGAAACGGGCGGAAAGCCCGCCGCGCCGGTGAACTGCAAAATGAGCACCAGCGCGCCCACCGCGAACACATACAGGGCGAACCAATTGAAGGACACCCGGTTGATGATTTTCAGCATGGCGCGGGCCGTCAGATAGCCGATTACCGCCGCCAGCGCCACGCCCACGGCGATGGGCACGAGGTTGGCCGTCAGGAAGCCGAAAGCGCCCTGCTCATAGGCGTCCTTGCCCTCCAGAATCAGGCTGCCCAGCACGGCTGGCGCGCTCATCATAAAAGAAAACTTAATGGCCGTGCGCTTATTCAGCCCCGTGGCGGTGCCGCCCAGGGTGGTGGAGCCGCTGCGGGAAACGCCGGGAATCATGGCCAGGGCCTGGAAGCAGCCCATGACGGCGGCATTCTTGATGCTCACCCGCGTTTGGGCGGCGTGGCGGCCCCGATGGCTGAAATGCTCCGCCAGCAGAAGAAAAATGCCGGTCACAAGGAAGCCAAGGCCCAGGAAGCCGCCGCCAAACACCGCGTCAATATCCACGCCCACGGCCTTGAGCCCCAATTTAACGATCAGCGCGGGCAGGGAAGCGATAATGAGCAGCCCCAGCAGCTTGGAATGCAGGATATCCTTCAAAATCCCCACCCAATCCTGCCAGAACACCACGGCCACCGCCGTCAGCGTGCCCACATGGAGCAGCACGGTAAGCAGCAGCATGGACATGGAATCCGCCTGCATGCCCATCAGGCGCTGGGCCACCTCCAAATGCCCGCTGGAGGAAATGGGCAAAAACTCCGCCAGCCCCTGAATGATTCCCAGAATCGCGGCTTGAAAAATGTTCATATACGCTGTCCTTTCCCCGCTTTCCTTGAATTAGAAACGGCTTCCATATTATACGCCATCCCGCGGCAGAGCGCAAGGTCAGCTTTCGCCGTTCAGGGCGCTGAAGCCTTCGCCCAAGGTTTCGTGGGTGTCGGTGATGAACATGAAGGCCTTTTCGTCCTCCTGCCGCACAATTTTTTTCAGCGGAATCACTTCGCGGGAGGATACCACGCTGATGAGCACCGTGCGCCCTTCTCCGCTGTAGGCCCCGGTGGCGGTCAGCACGGTGGCGCCCCGGTCCAATTCCTTCAGGATACGGCGGGAAATGGATTCCGCCTGGTTGGTAATCATGAAGCAGGCCTTGGCAGACCCAAAGCCCGCCAGCACCAGGTCCACCGCCTTGGCGTTGACAAAAATGCAGATCAGGGCATACAGGGCGGCGCGGGCGCTCATGGTAAACGCCGCGCAGAGAATAACCGCGCAGTCCACCAGGAACAAAAACGCGCCCACCGTCACCACGGGGAATTTCTGGTGCACCATCCGGGCCACCATGTCCGACCCGCCGGTGGTGGCCCCGCCGCGCATAATGAGCCCCAGGCCCACGCCCAGCACCAGCGCGCCGTACACCGAGCCCAGCAGCACATCATCCGTCAGCGGCGGCAATTGCAGCAAATCAATAAACGCGGAAAACAGCATCGTGGCCACAAACGACCGGAACACGAACACCCGGCCCATGGCCTTATACCCGATCAGGAACAAGGGCAGGTTCAGCAGCATGCTGGTAACGCCCACGGGCCAGCCCCACAGGTAATTAAAAATGGTAGCGATGCCCGTCAGGCCGCCCGGCGCAATATTATTGGGCACCAGAAACAGCGGGTAAGCCGCCCCGCCGATCAAGCACCCCAGCACGATTTCAAAATACGCCCGCACCCGGTCGTTCTTCCATTCCTTCTTCAAAAAAGACGGCAAAAAAACACAGCCTCCTCCGCATCCTTTTGTTCTTCTATTGTATTCTTTCTTTCTTTCACGGTTTCCTTCCCTTTTTCCGAAATTTGTGGTATACTTTTTTTCGCGTCATTTTTTCAAACTATAAAAAACGAGGGCTATCATGAACAAGAAAGACATTGCTGAAATCAAGCGCCGCTTCAATCTGGAGCACAACAACATCACCTGCATCCGGGGCTGCTATGTGAAC
>CAMOHY010000277.1 GCA_946615495.1 uncultured Clostridia bacterium | reverse complement strand
CGTCATGTTTTTTGTGCGCTTTTTTGTTTGCGAGACAGCCCCTTTTTGCATATTTGCTTATCAATTTTGTTTCCGCAGGGCGCGCAGGATGCCCAAGACGGCGCCGTAGGCCACCCCGGCGATGGGCCAGATGATCCAGGACCGGTCCCAGCTTTGGCCGATGAAGCTCCAGGCCAGAAAGGCCGCCGTCACCAATCCCCAATAGACGCCGCCAAACCAGCCGTGGACCTTGGCGGCTTCCTTGCCCTCGCGGCTGTAATCGCCCTCCTCCAGCAGCATTTGGAAGCTGCCCCACACCATGGCGGCGTGAACGATCAGCAGCGCCCCGGCCGCCGCCAGCGCAAACAGCAGCCCCACCGCCGCCACGTGCAGGAAGGATTCCTCGCCCCGCATCATGATGGCGAAAAACAGCGGGATTACCGCCAGCACGCACAGCACGACGCCCAGGGTCATGTGGCGCGTGTAGAGGGGGCGGAATTTCTCCTTCCGGCCGCGCACCATGCCGTCCACGCCGTAGAGGGTTTCCACCGGCTCTTTTTCCAGGTACTCAAAGCGGTTCATGCGCAATCCGCAGGTGACAAACAGCGCCACGGCGGCCCCGACCATCAGCAGCAGGACCACCATGCCCGCGCCCACCGCCTGGTTTTCCGTCAGCTTCGTAAGCCCAAGGGCCTGGGCGCCGCCCAGCAGAATCAACGCCACGGGAGAAAGGACGCACAGCATCACGCCCAGGGCCACCCGCCCGGCGTTTTGGTTCCGCATTTCCAGAAACGCGTTGGCCTCCTCCATGCCCACGGTGCGGGCGGCGGCGTCCCCGGCGTCGCTCAGGGCGGTTTCTTCCTTTTCCACCGTATCCTTGAGCAAATAATCGGTGCTGACGCTGAACAGCTCCGACATTTGCACGATTCGTCCCATGTCCGGCACCGACTGGGCCCCTTCCCACTTGGATACCGCCTGGCGGCTGACGCCCAGCTTTTCGGCCAATTCCTCCTGGGACCAGCCGTTCTTTTTTCTCAGGTCAATGATTTTGTCTGCAAGAATCATATCTCGTATCTCCTTTTCGTTTTTTCCTTTCGGACGGCGTCAGTATACCCGAAATACGGCGTGGCAGGCCAGAAAGCGGACCTGGAACCTGCGCAACCAGAGGTTGCAAACACAGAAAACCGGCCAAAAAGAGTGAATGATCGTTGAGAAAGCGTGAGCAGAGGACAGGGAGCTGCCTCAATCGGCGCAAGTCCTGCGGACATTGCTTGTTCCGCCCGGTTTCATGCGATGCGAAACTTATCTAAAACCTCATTATTTTCGGGCGTCTTTATCGCTCTGGCGCGCTTCATTCCGGTCAACATACAGGCGCTTCGGCCCTGCTGCGCCTCCCTGTATTCAGCTTAGCCAGAACAAAAAAATTCTTCCCGAATCGAATAAGATTGTAGACTGAGTATAAAATTTGAAGATAATCCGAGGGACGGATTGCCTATCCGTCCCTCCATTTTTTCGTTCATTATTTATAGGCCGCGCTTTATTCCTCCGGCTCCTGCTCCGGCGTTTCGGCCTCCAGCCAGCCGGTAAAGGAAAGCAGGGAGGGGCGGCGGCCCTCGCTGCCGGATTTGCGCCACACGGAGGGCGTGCAGCCCATCACCCGCTGAAAATGCTGGTTAAAGCAGCTCAGGGAGGTGTAGCCCACCTGGACGGCGATTTCCGCCACCGTCTTTTCGGACACGCGCAGCAGGGTGCAGCTTTTCAAAATGCGCACCTGGTGCAGAAAATTCAAGGGATTGGTGCCCATCTGGGCGTGGAAGAGGCGCCGGAAATGGGTAGGGCTCATATGGCACACGTCGGCCAGCATTTCCAAGGGAAAGGTTTGGGCGTAGTGCTCATACAGATAATCCAGCGCGGGCGACAGGGCCGTCAGGTTCTTATCCAGCGGCGTTTCCCGGCTTTCCTCCGGATAGATGCGCAGCAGCCGCACCATCAGCGCCAAAAACAGCCCCCGCACGCACACCCGGTAGCCCGTGGCCTGCTGGGCGCATTCCCGCAGTATTTCTTCCACCATGGGCACGGCCCAGGGGTACTGCTCCGGCGGCAGCATCAGGCGGCAGCCGGAAATCATGCTGTTAAAGGTCCGCAGATCGGGCAGAAAGGATAGGCCATAGCGCCCCAGCAGCATTTCCGGGTCCACATACAGATAGCTCCACAGGCTGTGTTCGCCGGGAGCGGACCAAGTGGTGTGGGGCACGTTGCGGGCAATGCAGGTAACATAGCCGCTTCGGAAGGGCATTTCCTCTTCGCCCAGAATCATGGTGCCGCTGTCAGAGTGGCAAAGCCCGATCTCCAGGCAATTATGAAAATGCAGCCGCTTGCTGGGCACAGGGCTGATGTGCCACTGGTCGCCAGACAAAATGAACAGTGGAAAATCCGCGGGCAGTTCATAGCTGCGGTATTCCAGCACGGTTTGCTTGGGCCGGGGCATGGCGCATCTCCTCCTTTGCTGTTTATTATTATACGCATCAGCGCAATTTTTGACAAGCGCTGATTTCGCATTGTGCCATTTTGTCCCAATTTTTTTAAAATTCGGGCGGGTAGTTTCCATATTTCTCATTTTTTGACCCATTTATGGTTGAAATTCGTCAGCATTAAATTGAATCATGCTTGAAACGGTCATAGCAATCCGCTATAATAATGGCGACAATAATTATTCCTTTTTCACAGAAGCTGCCGTTCTATCAGCCTTCAGAGCAGGCGCCAGTTTCTGTGTAAGCATCCAGCAAGCATACCAAAGGAGGTCCTTGCGCTTATGAGCACGAAGACGGTGAAAGCGCCCAGCCTGCGGGAAAAAACCACCTGGGCCAAGGCGCTGAAACGGGATTGGCATCTGTATTTGATGCTGCTGCTGCCGGTGGCGCTGGTCATTATTTTCAATTACGCCGCCTATCCCGGCCTGCGGATGGTGTTTATGGATTACAAGCCTGCCAAGGGCTATTCCGGCAGCAAATGGGTGGGCTGGGAAACCTTCCAGAAGGTATTCCGGGATAAGGACTTTATCCGCGCCCTGAAAAACTCCATTGTGTTCAACCTGCTGGACCTGCTGGTTTCCTTCCCCATGCCTATCATTTTGGCCCTGATGCTCAACGAACTGCGTTTCCCCAAATTCAAAAAGGTTTCGCAAACGGTGCTGTACCTGCCCCATTTTCTTTCCTGGGTCATCATTGGGTCCGTTGCCTATCAGCTGTTCAAGCCGTCCACAGGCATCATAAACGTGCTGATGATGAACTGGGGCTGGATCGAGCAGGGCATCCCCTTCCTGACGGAAAAGAACCATTGGGCCGTCACCTACCTGCTCATCGGCGTATGGCAGGGCATGGGCTGGGGCACCATCATCTATCTGGCCGCCATCACCGGCATCAGCGGCGAACTGTACGAGGCCGCCATGATCGACGGCGCCAACCGCATGCAGCGCATCTGGCATATCACCCTGCCCGGCATCCG
>CAMOHY010000276.1 GCA_946615495.1 uncultured Clostridia bacterium | reverse complement strand
TGGGTCAACCAATGCTGCGTTTGTGCGATTTTTACAGAATGTGAGACAGCGCCATTCGTAGGGTGTCGAAAAAAACGCTGCTTTCTTGGGCGGGTCTACCTGCCCACGGACTCGATGCCGCGAAGGATTTCCGGCTCCCGCACGTCCCGCACGGTGGTGAACACCTTGCGGGTGAGCAAAGCGCCGCAGCGGTACCACATGCAGATAAAGGGGCAGTCCTCAATGAACTGATCCTGGATATCCCACAAAAGCTGGCGGAAGGCGGAAAATTCCCTGGCATCCCGGAACTGCTTGAACAGCTTATCCATTTCGGCGGACTTGTAGCCGCAGTAATTGCCGGTGTTGCCGCTCATGAGCATAAAGCCGGGGTCCGGCACCACGTCCATTTGGAAGGCGGCGATGCACATATCAAAGTTCCGGGCCTTCAAGCGCTCGGACACGGTGGCGAAGCTGTAGGTTTCAATACCCACCTCAATGCCCACGGCGGCCAGATAATCCTTAATCATGCCCGCCACCTGCACGCGCACGGAATTATCCTGCTCCTCATACACATACAGGCGAAGCCGCAGGCGCTTCATTTTTTCGTTGACCACCTGATTGAGCACGCCGTCGCCGGTCATATCCCGCTCCCAGCCCGCCTGATACAGCAGCTCCTTGGCTTTTTCCGGGTCGTATCGCCCGGCTTTTTCGCTGTCCTTATACATCCAGGTGCCCGCGGGCAGCGGCGTGTCGGTGCGGCTGGCCATGCCCATATACACCGAATTGGCGATGGCGTCAAAATCGATGGCATAGCGCACCGCCTCCCGCACCAGCTTGTTATCCAGGGGATAAGCGGCGGAGGAATGGTTGAGCAGCAGCGTTTCCAGCTGCCGGGTGCGGTAAGCGATGTTCAGGTTGGTCAGGCCCGTTTGATACTGCCCGGCGGAGGCGGAGCGGGTAATGGCCGCGTCGATGCGGTTGTATTCATAGTCGGTGATGAGCTCCCGGTTGGTGGCCCGGAAGGACACGTTGATATCCTTTACCGTGGGTTCCCCGCCCCACCAATTTTCGTTGGCGGACAGATACAAATAATTGGCCGGGGCAAATTCCCTCACCTTGAAGGGCCCGGTGCCCACGGGAAGGGAGGACTGCACCTGGTCGCGGGGCAGCACGGGAAAGGTGAGGGCGAAGCGCACGCCGTAATAGGGCCGGGTTACGTTAATCTGCATGGATTCCGCGCTGTTGACCGACACGCCGCTGATGATGTAGCGCAATTGGCTGTACTGGCCTTTTCCTTCCTCGGCCAGGCGCAGAATTTCATTGATGGTGGCTTCCACATCGTAGGCGGTGCAGGGCGTGCCGTCATGAAACACGGCGTCGGGCCGTATCCGGATGGTCCAGCGCTTGCCGTCGGCGGTGGGGTCGCAGGCCTGGGCCAGGCACAATTGGGGCATGGCGTCGTCGTCCAGGGAATAAAGGCCCTCGTAGATCAGCGCGGTCAGGGATTGAAATTCCCTTTCCTCGGCGATAAGCGGGTTTAAGGATACCGTTTTTACCGAGATCATGCCCAAGGAAAGGGTGCTGTCCATGGTGGTGGCCAGGGCCGTGGGACAGCAAAGCGCCAGCGCCAGCACAAGGGCCAGGGCCTTAATAATAATGCTGCAAATAGATCGCATAGGAATTCAACACCCTTCCCGCGTAGGTACGCGTATCGGCTTTGGGAATCTGGTCAATGGTCAATGTTTTTCCATCCAGGGAATAATTGGGCAGCCAGGAATCGCGCACGTTGCGCCAGCCCGCGTGGTAGCCGCAGGCCACCAGGATGGGGTCGTCGCTGCCCAGATCGTTGATGATATAGCGGATGAGGTAGCAGCCCATTTTAATGGCGGCCTCCGGCTCATACAGCACGGAAATATCCGCGTTGCGGTAGCCGCAGTTGTTGCGCACCCATTCAAAGGTGCTGGGCATGAACTGCATCAGCCCCACCGCGTCCTTGCGGCTGACGGCCATGGGGTCGTAGCTGCTTTCGTTCATGATGATGGCCGACACGAAGGCGGGGTTCAGATCGTATTCCGCGGCGTACTTTTCAATCAGGTCCCGGTAGCGCACCTGATGGTCCCGCACGGTCTGCTCATATTTTTCCTGGGCGGCCTGCCGCTCCCGGCGAAGGGCGCTCAAGCGGGCGTTGGCCCCGTTCAGGGAAACGAGGGCGTAAATGAGCCCGCCCAGGGCCAGGGCCAGCACCGCCCATTGCCACGGGGCCAGGCCCTTATTCGTTTTTTTCCTTCTTTTGGGCGCGGCGCTGCGGCCGGACCGCCTGTTGCGCTGCCTATCCTGCGCGCCGGGGGCCGGGGAGACGGAGGGAAAATCATTCATAGCCGTTCTGCTCCTTTGGGTTGGCGGCGGCTGAGCGCGTTCCGCCACAAAGATATTACGATCTGTCCGCTTTGCTCCTTGGTGCCGTCGGTGCGGATCACATGGTTCGCCCGCTTTCTTTTTTCCGCGTTGGGCATTTGAGCGTGGATGCGGCGCAGGGCCTCGGCATAGGTGACGCCCTCCCGCTTGCGCAGGCGGCGCACCTGCTCCTTCTGGGGCACCCAGGCGCACCAGATTTCATCGCACCAATTTTCCATGCCCGCCTCAAACAGCAGCGGCACATCCAGCACCACCGGCCCCCTTTCCGCCGCCATTTGACGGCGCATTTCCGCAAACACCATCGGATGCACGATGGCGTTGAGGGCCGCGCGCTCCTGAGGATCGGCAAAGATCACGTCGGACAGGGCCCGGCGGTTCAATTCCTCCCCCTCAAACACCTGATCGCCCCACCGCGCCCGGATGGCGGGCAAGGCGGCCCCGCCCTTGGCGGTCAGGGCGCGGGAAATCTCATCCGCGTCCACCACCGGCGCGCCATAGGCCCTCAGGGCCCTGGACAGATTGCTTTTCCCGCAGGCGATGCCGCCGGTCAAGCCGATCACATAATCGCTCATTTGGTTTCATACCAGCTTTCGCCCATTTTGACCTCCGCCACCAGCGGCACCTTGAGCTGGAACACCTGCTCCATGCAGGCCTGGAGGATGCGGCCCACGGCCTCTTCCTCCTCCTTGGGCGCTTCAATGAGCAATTCATCGTGCACCTGCAAAATCAGCCGGGCCCGAAGCCCTTCCTTTTTCAGCGCCCCGTGCACCCGCACCATGGCCAGCTTGATGATATCCGCCGCCGTGCCCTGCACGGGGGTGTTCATGGCGGCCCGTTCGCCGAAATTGCGGGTGTTGGCGTTGCTGGCCTTCAGCTCCGGCAGCTGCCGCCGCCGGCCCATCATGGTAACGGCGTAGCCCTGATCGTAGCCCTTTTTCACCGCCTCGTCCATAAATTTCTTTACGCCGGGATAGCGCTCGAAATACCGGGCGATAAAGTCCGCCGCCTGCTTGCGGGAAACGCCGATGTTCCGGGCAAGGCCGAATTCGCTGATGCCGTACACCAGGCCGAAATTCACCGCCTTGGCGCTGG
>CAMOHY010000275.1 GCA_946615495.1 uncultured Clostridia bacterium | reverse complement strand
ACAGCAAATTGATGTTTCCATCGAAAGACTGCTTGCAGACTTTCGATGGCAGAGCTTTTCGTACGCATTGCGTACGAAAAGCTTTTTTGTTTGAAGCTTACGGCACCTGGCCGCGGTTCATATACAGCGCGGGCATGGTGATGCGGAATTTCAGGCCGCATTTGGCGTTTTCCGCAATGATTTGGCCGTGGTGGCGGAAAATGATCTCCTTCACGATGGCCAGGCCCAGCCCGGCGCCCTGGCTCTGCTGGCCCTGGACGCGGTAAAACCGGTCGAAGAGATGCGGCAGGTCCTGGGGGCTCACGCCGCCGCCGTTATCCTCCAGGGAGCAAAAGAGCACCTGGCTGGTCTGGTCCAGCTTCACGGTGATTTCCCCGTCCTCTCCCGTGTGCTGGCAGGCGTTTTTCAGCAGGTTTTCAAAGGCCTCCCCCAGCCATTTTCCGTCGCACCGGCCATGGGCGTCGCCCTGAAGGATCAATTTCCTGCCCGGCCACAGCGGCGAAAGCCGGGCCCACGCGTTTTCGATAATGGGGCGCAGGGGCTGGTCCGCATAGGTGAAGGCGTAGCCGTCGGCGCACAGCTTTTCCAGCCGCAGCAGGCTGGCAATCAGCTTTTCCATGCGCTCGATCTGGTCCAATTGGCTGTTTAGGTGCGGCCCCTCGTCCATTTCGCAAAAGAGCCGCAGGGAGGAAAGAGGCGTTTTGAGCTGATGGGAAATGTCCGCCGTCATGCCGCTTACGCGCCGGGCCTCCTCCTGGCAGCGCTCCCGGAGCACGATGATGCGGTTTTCCATTTCCGCCGCGGCGTTTTCCACGGGGGCCACGGCATCCTCCCGCAAGGAAAAGGAAAGGGAATGGCCGCCGGTGGTCAAATCGGTTTCCATGATCTGGGCCAGCTTTTGCAGCCGCCGGGTCTGACGCATGAACAGCCAAAAAAGCGCCGCGGCCGCCGCAAACAGCGCCGCCCCTACCGCGTAGAGCACCATTGATATCCCACTCCCCGCACCGTTTTGATGGCGTCCGCGCCCACCTTGTCCCTGAGCCTGCTCATATGCACGGACAGGGTGTTGTCGTCCACAAATTTACCGCCGTCATCCCATAAAATTTCCAGCAGCCGCTCCCGCGGAATCACGCCGGGGCTGCCCAGCAGCAGGGCCATAATTTTGTATTCCGTTTGAGTCAGGGGCAGGGCTGCCCCGTCCTTTAAAATCTGCATGCGGGCGGTGTCTGTCAGGTAGCCGCCGCGGGCGGCGGCCCCTTCCTGCCGGGCGGGGCGCAGCAGCACCCGGATGCGGCTGAGCAGCTCCTGCATGCGGAAGGGCTTGGTCACATAGTCGTCGCCCCCGGAATCCAGGGCGCGCACCACGTCAAACTCCTCGTCCCTGGCGGTTAAAAACAGGATGGGCTGGCGGATGCCCTGGCTGCGCCATTCCCGGCAAAGGCTCACGCCGTCGCCGTCGGGCAAGCCCACGTCCAGCACGGTCAGGGCCGCGTTTTCCCCCTGCTTTTGCCGGGCCTCCCTGGCCGAGGCGGCCTCCCATACCTCGTACCCTTCCCGCAGAAACAATTCCTTCAGGCCGCCGCGCAGCACCGCGTCGTCCTCTACCAAGAGAATAATGGGCTTCATTTTGATTCCCCCGAACTGTAAAAACGGAGCCCGAAGACCCCGTTACAGGGTGTCGAAAAAGAATTTTCGACACCCTGCGAATGAAAGTGGAATAGAGATTCCACTTTCATTCGATCCATCAATTCCTTGAAAAATGGCCTATTCAGCGTCAGAAAACGCTGAATACGCTCATTTTTCGGCCAGGAATTGATACAGGAAGCAACCTCCGGTTGCTCCTCGGACCGGCAAAGCCGGTCCTGCGGATTGAAAATGAAAGGGCCAAAGCCCTTTCATACTTTCCTGGAGTTTGCCGACAGTCTGAAACGGAGCCCGAAGACCCCGTTATGGATTTTGCTGTAAGGTGCTTTGCAGATAGCCCGCCAGGATGGGCACGATGCGGGTGTTTTTTCCGCCCTTCATCACCACCACGTCCGCATCGTGGATGTAATTGCGGATATAGCGCTCATACATGGGCTTTACGGTGGACAGGTACTGGTTGGCGATGTTGTCGATCTGGCGGCCGCGGTCCTTAATATCGCGGCTGATGCGGCGCAGAAGGCAAATATCCGGGTCCACGTTCACATACAGCTTGAGGAACATTTTGTCCCGCAGCCGCTGGTCGTAAAAGGCGTGGATGCCCTCCACGATGAGCACGTCCGCCGGGTAAATCAAATCCTCTTTGTCGCAGCGGCGATGCTCGGAAAAGTCGTAGGCTTTCCGGGTAATGGGCTGGCCGCTTAAGAGGGCGCACACGTCGCTGTAGAGCAGATCATGGTCAAAAATGCCGGGCTCATCGTAATTTAATTGGGTGCGCTCCTCAAAGGTCAGTTCAGGGTGGTCGAAATAGTAAGCGTCCTGATTGATGACCACGCTTTTCGCGCCCATATCCCGCACCAATTCGTCGGCCAGGGTGGTTTTGCCCGATCCGCTGGCGCCGCAAATGCCGATAAACAACATATCCTCTGCCCCCCGCTTCTTTTTTTACAAGATACTGCAAATTCCGCCTACCGTCAAGGGGGTATCTGCTCAAATGGAGGGCGCGCTAAAGGACGGGGCCGCCCTCTGGCCGCTGTAGCGCAGGAAATGGGCGTAGGTTTCCCGGCCGTAGGCGGTGACGGCGCTGGCGTTGGCGTTGTAGCGGGTGAAGATCAGCCGCATTTCATTCTCCCCAAAGGAGGAAAAATCCGTCCGGCCCGTCATTTGCTGGGCGCAGAAAAGCAGGTTCAGCGCGCAAAGGCGCAGGTTAAAGACGGGGTCCTTGCGCAGGCGGCGCCAGATAAGCTGCAGGTCCTCCGGGGTGTCTGCGCGCAGGGCGCGGCCCGGCAGGCCCAAAGCTTCCCGGCTTTCTATTCCCTTCTCCACGGCAAATTCCACGGCCCGGATGCCCACCGCGCCGAAAATTTGGGCATAGCCGGTAGAGCTGTCCCGCTTTTTGCTCAGCCCTCCTGGAAAGCCCTGCTTTCCCAGGCGCTTACAGGCCCGGTATTTGAGCCAGAATAGCCTGACCGCGCCGTCGGCCAGAAGGTCCAGCGCGTCCATATGGGTCATTTCCTGGTACAGAATGGCCTGCACGCAGGCGGCGGGCAAACGGTAGCGGTCCTGCAAAAAATGAATTTCAGGGTCCAGGGCGCGGATGATTTTTTCCGTCCGGCGGGGCGAATACAAACGGAACATGATGATTCCTTTCCTGCTTCATGGGGCGGACGGGGAAGCGTGAGCAGCGTACAGGATTAGACGGCCTGCGGCATGCGCCGCGTATCCTTCATATCAGGGCTATATAAAACTGTACGCTGTCCCCTCTTTTCTGAAAGCTGTCCTCTGTTTGCCCTCTTAGAAAAGCTTTGGCGCTGTCTCACATTCTGGAAAAATCGCACAAACGCAGCATTGGTTGACCCA
>CAMOHY010000274.1 GCA_946615495.1 uncultured Clostridia bacterium | reverse complement strand
GAAAACGAGCGCTTTGGCGAGCCCGTGGTGCCCGCGTGGGAAATTCCCTATCATGTGGACATTATGGAGCGGCTGAACGGCATTGACCTGGATTCCGCCCGCCGCACCTCCGGCAACGGCTTTTACTATCTGATGGGCGACATCGCGCGCCTGCACAGCGCCATTCTGTCCTATGCCCGCGATTTCATGATCGACCGGGGCTTTACCTATTACGTGCCGCCGTTCATGATTCGCAGCGCCGTGGTCAACGGCGTGATGAGCTTTTCCGAAATGGAAAATATGATGTATAAGATCGAGGGCGAGGATTTGTACCTGATCGGTACCAGCGAACACAGCATGATCGGCAAGTTCATCGACCAGATTCTGGACGAAAGCGAGCTGCCCCAAACCCTGACCTCCTATTCCCCTTGCTTCCGCAAGGAGGTGGGCGCCCACGGCATTGAGGAGCGCGGCGTGTACCGCATTCATCAGTTTGAAAAGCAGGAAATGATCGTGGTGTGCAAGCCGGAGGAAAGCATGGATTGGTACAACCGGCTGTGGCAGAACACGGTGGATTTCTTCCGCAGCATGGATATTCCGGTGCGCACCCTGGAATGCTGCTCCGGCGACCTGGCCGATTTGAAGGTAAAATCCTGCGACGTGGAAGCCTGGAGCCCCCGCCAGCAGAAATATTTTGAAGTGGGCAGCTGCTCCAACCTGGGCGACGCTCAGGCCCGCCGCCTGGGCATCCGCGTCAAGGGCGCCGACGGCAAGAAATATCTGCCGCACACCCTGAACAACACCGTGGTGGCTCCGCCCCGCATGCTCATCGCCTTCCTGGAAAACAATTTGAGGGAGGATGGCAGCATCCGCATCCCCGAACCGCTGCGTATGTATATGGGCGGCAAGGACGCGATCCGCTGAAACCGGGCCCTGTAAACTGTAACCTCCCAAAAAAGAAGAAAGGGCCAGTGCCCTTTTTTCAAACTGCCGACAAACCTTCGGGAAGGTATGAAAGGGCCGCAGCCCCTTCATCAACAATCCGCAGGACCGGCTTTGCCGCCTCGAGGAGCAACAGAATGTTGCTTCCCCTATCAATTTGCGATCATAATAAAATGAGCATTTCCAGGCAACTCAGCCTGGAAATGCCATTTTACAGTAAATGGATGTTTCCGCCGAAAGACTGCTTGCGGGCTTTCGATGGCGGCGTTCTTTAAATTGTGCCGCGCATGCCCTGATACTTTTGCTTGGCGGCCTGCACATCCTGGGGCTGGGCGGGCTTTACGGGATACCAGCCCTGCTGCTGCATTTGGTTGAAAATTTCCAGCTGGTCCTGGCCAATCTGCATATAGCAGTCGTTGAGCACCTGGCGCATGCCGGGCTGGCTGGCCTCCAGCACTTCGGAAGCGATGTTGGCAAGCAGCGCCTTTTCCTGATAGAGCAGGTCAAAGGCCAATTCCTGGTCGCTCAGAGGCCGCTGGCCCTGCTGGGCGTTGGGGGCGGCGTTTTGGTTCCATGTCTGGTTCTGGGTCATGTTTGTTTCCCTCCCTTACTGGCAGCCGTTAAGAAAGGCGTAGAGCGCGTCAAAATGCTGGCGGTGGTGCTGGGCCACGGTGGCGGCCAATTGCTTGAGCTGGGGATTTTGGAATTCTCCGGCGTGGTGCATGGCCACCCGGCAGCTCATGGCAATGTGAGTCAGCTGGTCCTCCAGCACGCTCAGGTCCTTGCTGGTCAGGGTGCATCCGCTTTGATTGGGCATGATGGTTCCCTCCTTTTTTGTTTCGGGTACGGCCATAGGATGCGGCGAAAGGCGGATTTCTATTCGTTTTTTCAAGAATTCAGGGGAGGCTGCGCATGAAGCACTGGGGTTTTTACCGTTTGCTGCTGGATTTTCTTCCGGCGGATGGCGCTCTTGGGTATTCCAGCCTGCCAAAGAAGGAAACGGAGGGCGCGGTGTGGGCGCTGCGCCGGCACCGCTGCCTGGGGGCCGCCCTGTGCGTGTTTCAGCAAGGGGGCGTGGTTGGCACGCTCACCTTTGGGAACGCGCATCTGCCCTCGGCCCCCGTACAGGCGGACACGGTGTTTCGGGCGGCGTCGGTGAGCAAATTCGTGACGGCCCTTGGCATCCTGCGGCTAAAAGAACAGGGGAAAATTGACCTGGACCGGGACGTGAACGATTACCTGCCCTTTTCCCTGCGCCACCCGAAAGCACCGGGAACGCCGCTTACGCTGCGCATGCTCATGAGCCATACGGCGGGCATCCACGACGGCGAAGCCTATAATCAAGGAATCGGCCAAGGCGCGCCGCTGGCCGGGCTGCTGCGGGGGGACAGCTTCACCGCGCATCTGCCCGGCACGGTATGGGAGTATTCCAATTTTGGCGCGGGCATTGCCGGCGTGGTGTTGGAGGCGGCCACGGGCAAGGGGTTTGAAGCGCTGATGCAGGAAACGGTGTTTGCCCCCCTGGGCGTGACCGCTACGTTCTATCCGCAAAAGGTCAAGGGCGACCTGGCGGACGCCGTTCGCATTCTGCCCCGGAGCAAAACGCCCAATTTTAACGCCGCCCAGCGGAGGGCCGCGCCGCTGCCCGCGGAAACGGTGGACGTGGAGCGGCATTACAGCCTGGCTCACGGCAACCTGTACGTTTCCGCTCCGGAATTAGCCAAATTGGGCGCGGCTGCCATGACCCCCGGATTTTTGACCAAGGAAAGCCTGGATGAAATGCGCGGCGTCGTGGTTCCCTTTGGGGAGCGGGCCCGCAATCTGTCTCAGGGCCTGTTCACCTTCGTGCTCAACGAGCCCAAAATCAGCAGCCGTTTGCTCTACGGCCACCAGGGCATGGCCTACGGCGCGGTGCACGGCCTGTTTTTCGACCCGGAAAAGGGGCTGGGCCTGGCCCTGCTTACCACCGGGGCCAGCGAAGCCCGCCGGGGCGTGCTGGCTGACTTGAATTTTGATTTGCTTTCGCTTTTTCTGGGGGAACGGCATGGATAAAATCGTTGAGATCAAACGGAAAAACGGGGTGGCTACCATCAAAATGCTCAGCGGCGACACCCTGCGGGCGCCCTCCGCCCTGTATTTGGAAAGGCGGCTGCACGTAAACCAAATGATCGATCCGGAGGCGTACCGGCTGTATTTAAGGCAGCGGGGCTATGCCCACGCCTTGGAGGCGGCCATGAAATTCCTGGCCCTGCGGGAACGCAGCGAACAGGAGGTACGCGCCCGGCTGCGCCGTTCCTGCTACGATGAAGAAGTGATTGACCGGGTGCTTGCCACCCTGGGCCAGCACAGCCTGATCTCCGACGCCCGCTTTGCCGAGGCCTGGGCCCACAGCCGCGCCAGAAAGTACGGCAAAAACCGCATCGCCCAGGAGCTGCGCATGAAGGGCGTTTCCACCGCCGAGGCCCAGGCCGCCCTCAACGCCATCCCGGAGGAGGAGGAATACCGCCGCGCTGTGGAACAGGCGGGCCGGCTTTGCCGGAAATTTCAAAACGACGCAAAAAAAATCGCCCAATCGCTGATGCGAAAGG
>CAMOHY010000273.1 GCA_946615495.1 uncultured Clostridia bacterium | reverse complement strand
AACGTGTTTCATACGGGCGGATGATATCCGCCCCTACAGAGTGCGTGGGTCAACCTATTCTGCGTTTGTGCGTTTTTTACAGAATGTGAGACAGCGCCATGCTCATTTTACGATCGCAAATTGATAGAGGAAGCGGCTTTCAGCCGGTCCTGCGGATTGTTGATGAAAGGGCCGCGGCCCTTTCATGCTTTCCTGGGGCTTGAAACCGCATCACTTATGCTCTTTCAAATACTTTTCCACCCGTTCCAGCTCTTCCATGGTGTTCACGCCCCAATATTCGGGGGTGTCGCCGGTCACGTAGGCGTGGTTCTTCAGCCCCATATCGTAAATCACCTTCACCACGCCGGTGAGGTAATATTCGTGCTTGGGGTTATTGTTCTGCACCTTCTTGAGCACATCCCACATGACGCTGCCCTGCATCACCTGAATGCCCACGTTCACCTCGTCAATGAGGCGCTGCTCCGGCGTGCAGGCGCTTTCCTCCACGATGTCGCACAGCTGGCCCTGTTCATCCCGGATCAGGCGGCCGAAGGCGGGAATGGGGTGAATCTTCGCCGCCAGCAGGGTGTTGGCCGCGCCGGTCCTCACGTGCTCCTCCACCATGCGGGCATAAGTGTTTTGGGACAGAAGCGGCATATCGCAGTACAGGCACAGCACCGGCCCATCGAAGCCGGAGGCCGTGGGCTCGGCGCAGAGCATGGCGTGGGCCGTGCCCTTCTGCTCCTTCTGCCAGGCGTAATGGTATTGATCGCCCAGGTATTGCTGGATTTTTTCGCCCATCACGCCGATGACGATGGTAATATCCTCCGGCTTGACAAAGCTGATGCCGTCCAGCACATGTTCAATCAGCGTTTTATCGCCCACCTTGCGAAGCGCCTTTGGGATTTCGTCCTTTTCGCTTTGCAGCCGGGAGCCCTTTCCTGCGGCCAGAATCACAGCGCGCGTTCTTTCCATGGTATTCCTCGTCTCCTTTTTCTTGGTTACTTGCGGTTATTGATCCAGCGCATCAGCCGCCGGCCGTCCATGCGCACTTGAAGCCAGGCCTGCTTGCCGAAAAACAGCACCAGCGGCAGGAAGGACAGCACGATGGACAGCTTATACACCCACGGAACCACGATGAGCTGATAGAGCAGATATAAGCCCCAGGCCCCGCCAATCCAGCGCATTTTTACCGGCAGGAAGAAAAACAGCAGAATTTCCATGTCCGGATACAGCAGGGCGAAGGCCAAAAGCAGGGACGTGTTCAAAAAAGAATTGGTGGCGGCGCCGGTAAGGAACCCGGCCAGGATGTTGCCCAGCACGCCGATGGCGTAATAGATATTGAACCGGGCGCTGCCCCACTGGTTTTCCAGAGAGGTGCCCAGGAAATAATAGAAATAAAGGCTCAGCAGAATAAACAGGATGCTGCCCGTTGGCGGCAGGAAAATGAAGGTGATAAGCCGCCAAACCTGGCCCTGCAGAATCAAATCCCGGTCAAAGTAAAGAAGATACCAGGCGCTCCTTTGCAGCGGAAGATATTCCAGCACGAAAACGCCCAGCATGGCCAGGCACAGCCATTTCATCAAATTGGGAATATAATGCCGCCCCAAACGGCGCTCCAGCTTATTCAGCCAGTTCATAGCTTCACCTCCAGCTTCGTTTATTATATGCCAAGGTTTTCCATCCGTCAAGCTCACTGAACGCCCATGCGCACGAACACATACAGGATGGCCGCCACAATGGCCGCCGCGCTCAAAAGCAGGCCGAAGGAAATGGCGTTGGTCAGGTAGGTGCCGTAGCGCAGATCGTCCGGCGCCCGGCGATGAATATACTTTTTCGGCAGCAAGCCAATCCGATGCAGCCCCTCCGCGATGGCGCAGGCAAGGCGGTTAAAAATATTGTGGGTCCGGGCGCGCTTCAGCTCTTCCCGATTGGTCAGGAACAATTCCCGAATCAAAAGCAGCACATGGTCCATCATTTCATCCAATATCCTGCCCAGGGCCACAAACACGCCGGGCAGCACCTTGGTAAACAATCCGCTTTCCGGCAGGCGGTCCAGGAAGGAAAACACGGCGGCCACGCCCGCGGGAATCCATTTGCGGATGAGCGCGCTGTCCGGCAGATGGTCCAGGAAGGAAAAAACCTTGGTGACGGCTGCGGGAATCCATACGGTGACAAGCCTGCTGCTGGGAATGCCGTCCAGGAAGGACGCCACGCCGCAGGCGGCCCAGGGCAAAAAGCGGGTAAACACCGGGCGGTAGAAAAGCTCCTCCAGGTCCAGCCACTTGGGCCATTGATCCACATACCCCTCCTCCTTCTTATACAGGCATTTGCGAACGAAGAAGAGGTAAACCGCCGCGCCGATGAGCAGGCTTACGCCGCCGCCCAGCAAATTGGAAAAGGAAAAGAAGGCCACTTCATGGGAAAGGGCGGGCCGGTTCAAAAAAACGGCGCTTTTCTGGGTCAGGGGCAGCAGGAGGCGGTTGGGCATAAGGCCCAGCAGCAAAAGCGGAATGGCCGTTATGACCAGCACCACGGCGGAACGAACGGTCAAATCGCGGCCATTCAATTCGTCATAATGAGATTGCAAATGAGCGTCGGGATTCTTTTGCCAGAACAGGCACACATACAATTTGAGCATGTAGGCGGTGGTGAGGCCCGCCGCAAAGAGGAACACCCACTCGCACAGGCGGTACACCGAGAACCCCTCCGCCTCCTCCGCCAATTCCACCAGGCCCTCATGAATCATGGTTTTGCTGGTGTAGCCATTGAGCAGGGGAACGCCCATCAGCCCCAAAGCGCCCAGCAAAAACACCGCGTGCAGCAGCCATTTTCCCCGGCCATAGCCGCGCAGGGCGGACAAATCCAGGGTATGGGCGTTCATGTACACCGCGCCCGCGCACAGGAAGAGGCAAAGCTTGAGCAGCGAATGGTTTACCATATGGCCCACCGCGCCCGCCGCGGCCAGCGCGCCGTGGCGCCCCAGCAGCATGGCGCAGGCCAGGCCCACCGTGATGTACCCGATTTGCGACAGGGAGGAGCAAGCCAGAGTACGCTTTAGGTTGACCGAAAACACGCCCAGCACCGCGCCCAGCGTCATGGTAATCAAGCCCAGCGCCAGGAACACATGGCCGAACGCCCGGCTTTCCCCCATCAGGTTCATGCCGATGGCGATCACGCCGAACAGGCCCGTTTTTGTCAGCATGCCGGACAGCAGGGCGCTGGCCGGGGCCGGGGCCACCGGATGGGCCTTGGGCAGCCAGATATGCAATGGCGCCATGCCCGCCTTGGCGCAGTAGCCGACCAGCATAAGGCACGCGGGAAGATACAGCCGGGAATCGCCTCCCCTTTCCCGCAGAACGGAAAAGGCCAAGCTGCCCGTTTCCTTCCAGCAAAGAAACATGCCCATCAGCGTGACCATGCCGCAGGCGACGGACACGCCCAAATACGTAGCCGCCGCCCGCATGGCGCCCTTGGTTTCCTCGTGGGCCACCCAGGGATAGGAGGCGATGGACATGATTTCAAAGAACAC
>CAMOHY010000272.1 GCA_946615495.1 uncultured Clostridia bacterium | reverse complement strand
TTAGGCAAAGGAAAAAATTCCTGCGATAAACAGAAAACCCGCCCGATCGGTTGGCTCGTCAATCGGGCGGAGGCGCATCATCACTGCTTACGGCGCGTCGGCCACGCCGTCCAGCCAAGTTTTTTGCACGTAGTACAGGGCCACGCCGTCCACGGCCAGGGCGTCGTGGAGGGCATCGTAAGGATAAAATTCGATGACGCGGGAAACGCTTTCGTTTTTCAGTTCAATCCTGCCCCGGCTTTCCCCGGAGGGAACATAGCCTTTGGGCAATTCGCCGTCGGCGGACAGGCTGGCCAGGTGGGTGTACCAGGAAAGAAAGGCCTCCGCGTCCATATCCTTTTCTTCTCCCGCCCGTTTCACCGCGCAGTCGTACAGCACCCGTCCATATTCATCCGTAGCGATCTGGTTATTCTGCGTGATGCTTTCCACCATGCGCACTTCGTAGCTTTTTTCGCTGCCGCCAAAGGAAAAGGTAAGGGCGGTCAAATTATTGGTCAGAAAATTCACCGGCGTTTGCAGCAGATAATTTTGATAGTTCAGTTCCTTCCAGAAGCCCAGCAGGAAATTGCTGGCCCGAAAAACGAGGCCATTCCATTCCACATAGACGCCGCTCTTTCCCGTCTCCGCGCCGATGAGCAGGGTATACGTTTTTTGATCCACGGGCAGGGTCACGCTTTCCCCCTGAACGGTCTCCCCCGAAATGACGGAGGCGGCCTGGGTAAGCGTTACCCGGAGGGCTGGGGCGTCCAAGCCATAGGGCTCCAGGTTCATTTTTTCCGCTTCCCCCAGGCAGGAGGCAAAGCCCATGTTTTCCACGTGGGAGAGCAGCGCCTCCACCCGGCCGGGAGACAGCGGATAGGAAAAAGGCGCGTCCATATACCAGCCGGAAGGCGTGTAATACAGGCTCCATTTGATATCCCCGGTGACGTCAATCCTGTCCAGCAGGGAAGCATCCAGGCTGGGCTGTTCAAAATCCCGCAGGGAATCCACATCGTGCAGCAAAGCTTCGCTGTCGGCCCAGAGCACGGTGAACA
Organism: uncultured Clostridia bacterium; assembly: GCA_946615495.1. Classification (GTDB taxonomy): domain Bacteria; phylum Bacillota; class Clostridia; order Christensenellales; family Aristaeellaceae; genus RUG563. The sequence continues at coordinate 2,492 of CAMOHY010000272.1, read as the reverse complement.
GCCTTTGATCGCCCTTTAGCATGCAGTAGCGCTGAGGCTTTTCATCGTCCGGGGCCCGGTCGCCGATGAGCAGCTCCTCTTTTTCGCCGTCCACGTAGGTTACCGCCACCCGCACCAGCGGCGGCTCCAGCCCGAAATCGGACGGGGTGACGCTCTGCTGCGCCTGCATATCCTCCAGCAGCACGCTTTCCGCGGGCAGGTTGGTGAGGGTCAGCAGCATTTCATCCAGAATGGTTTGCCGAAGCGCCTCCTCCGGCCGGCCCGCCAGAATGAAGCGGTCCCCCTCCCGCACCAGCGGATAAGCCGCGCCCTCCCTGGGCGTAACGGCGATAGAGAAAATTTCCTCCTCCGGCCGCTTTAGCAGCATCACCGTTTCCTTTTCCTCCAAGGGCGGCAGCGCCGCGGGCCGGGTGCGCAAATACAGAAGGACGCCCCCCGCAAGCAGCGCGCAGCCCAGCGCAAGCAGCAGCAGGGTCCTTCCCCGCAGGGGTGTTTTTGCTTTTTTTCGGGGCGCTTTTTCCATTTACCGCCCCTCCCCCTTCCGCCAGGCGTGGTACGCATTTCCCTCCAAGGTTTTCCAGGAAAATTCGCCCGCCTGCAGCGTCATATAGCTGGGGGCGGAGCCTTCCTTGGGAATGGCTGCGGAGCCGGGGTTCAAGTACCAATAGGCCCCGTGGTCCTCCCAGGCGGGCACATGGGTGTGGCCATGAAGCAGGATATCTCCCCCCGAAAGCGGCGGCAGATGGCCCGTATTGTACACATGGCCGTGGGTGGCGTACAACGTCAGCCCGTCCTGGACGATCAGGGCGTAATCGGCCAGGATGGGAAAGGAGAGCACCATTTGGTCCACCTCGGTGTCGCAGTTGCCGCGCACGCACAAAATGCGCTGCCTGCGCTCATTGAGCAGGGAAATCACTTCCTTGGGCGCGTAATCGCGGGGCAAATCGTTTCGCGGGCCGTGGTACAGCACATCGCCCAGAAGCAGCAGCCTGTCCGCCCCCTCCCGGTCCCAGGCGCGCAGCAGCGCCCGGCAATAATAAGCCGAGCCGTGAATGTCCGAAGCGATCAGCAATTTCATGTTTCTTCCTCCTCCGAAAAAGAGGGACCGGACCCGAAGGGTGCCGGTCCGCGAAAAAAATCAAAGCGCCGTTTTTGTAAGCAGGCACACGGGATAAACCCTCCGCAGCGTTTCCCAGGCCTTCCGCGCCTCCTCTTCCTCCCGGAACGCGCCAAAGACGGCCGAGCCGGAGCCCGTCATTTGGGCAAAGGCCGCCCCGGCCCTGAGCAGCGCCGATTTCGCCTGGGAAATTGGGGGCCGGAGGGGAATGGACGCGCTTTCCAGCACATTGGCCGCGCACTGGGAAAGGGCCGCCAAGTCCCTTCTTTTCAGGGCAGCTATGGCCGCCTGGGTATCCGGCGGCGAAAAGGAGGCGCTATGGTAGGCCCCAAACACCTCTTTGGTGGACAGCGCGGCGCAGGGCTGCACCAGCACCAGCGGGAACACGCCGCTTTCAATTGGCGTGAGCACTTCGCCGATGCCCTGGGCCCGCCGGGGCGAATCGTGGAGGCAAAAGGGAATATCCGCCCCCAAGGTTTCCCCGATGCGGCAAAGGGCGTTTAAATCCAGCCCCAGGCCCCACAGGATATTCAGGCCCTTTAGGGCCGCCGCCGCGTCGGCGCTGCCGCCGCCAAGGCCCGCGCCCATGGGAATGCGCTTGATAAGGCGCAGGCGCGCGCCCTGGGCGGTTTGCGTCCTGGCCTGCAGCGCCCTTCCCGCCCGAAGCACCAAATTGTCTTCTCCCGCGGAAAGGCCCTCCCCGCCCTCTATGGAAAGGGACAGCCCTTCGGCTTTTTCCATTATCAAGGTATCGTGCAGTTCGATGGGCTGCATCAGCATATCCAGCAAATGGTAGCCGTCCTCCCGCCTGCCCACCACGTTCAGCGTCCAGTTAATTTTCCCCCGCGCCTGTATCTCCATGCTGTCCTCCGCCGCTCTGGCCCTTTTGCAGGGTGATTTCAAATTCCGCGCCGCCCTCGCCCTGGAGCAGGCGGATGGTTTGCCCGTGGCGCTCCATGATGCGGTAGCAGATGGCCAGGCCCAGGCCCGTGCCCTTGCCCACGGTGTGGGCCTTGTCCGCCTTGTAGAAGCGGTCAAAAATATGCGGCGCGTCCTGCGGCAGAATGCCAATGCCGGTATCCTTCACCCGAAGCGAAATATGGCCCTCCGTTTCCTGGGTGGAAAGGGTAATGGCGCCGCCCTCCGGGGTAAACTTGATGGCGTTGTCCAGCAGATTGATGATGACCTGCTGAATCTGGTCCGCGTCGGCCCGGACAAAGCACTGCTCCTGGGCGAACTGCACGTCGATTTCCAGGCTCTTTTCCTCAATCTGGGTCATGCGGGAAATGAGCACCCGGCGGGCAAGCTCATTCACGTCAAAGTCGGTATAGGCCAGGCTGGTTTCCTCGTTTTCCATGCGGGACAGGTTCAGCAG
>CAMOHY010000271.1 GCA_946615495.1 uncultured Clostridia bacterium | reverse complement strand
TCGGCTGCGGCGCCTGCACCCAGGCCTGCCCCTGGCATATGCCCACCGTGAACCCCGAAACCCATAAATCCTCCAAATGCGTCATGTGCGGCGCCTGCGCGGAAGGCTGCCCCTCCGGCGCACTGTCCATCGTGCCCTGGGAGCGCATCGTGTCCGTTTCCCAGAAAATCTGACGCATGCATTTTATTACCGAATGAAACAGGAGGGACAAAGCTATGTCTGTTAAAAACGGCATCAACGGCTGGGCGGGCACGATTCTTCGCGTGAACCTGACCACCGGCGAAATTACCAAAGAAGATACCCTGCCCAAGTATAAGCCCTATATCGGCGGCATGGGCATTGGCTATAAAGTGATCTGGGACGAAGTGCCCCTGGACGCCGATCCCCTGGGCCCCCAAGCCAAGTGCGTCTTCGGCGTGGGCCCCCTGACCGCCTCCGGCGTTCCCTGCTCCGGCCGCATGAACATCACCCTGCTCTCCTGCTGGAGCAAGGGCTATTCCATCGTGGACGCGCATATGGGCGGCCACATCGCCCACGCCTTCAAGTATGCCGGCTATGACGCCATGATCGTGGAAGGCCAGAGCGACAAGCCCGTGTACATCAAAATCGAAGACGACAACGTGTCCATCGAGGACGCCTCTCACGTCTGGGGCAAGGGCACCTTCGAAACCAACGCCACCCTGGCCAAGGAAAACGGCCCTGAGTTCGACGTGGCCTCCATCGGCCCCGCCGGCGAAAACCTCGTGCCCATGAGCAATATCGTCACCTCCTTCGGCAACAGCGGCGGCGCGGGCATCGGCGCCCTGCTGGGCAGCAAGAAGGTCAAAGCCATCGTGGTGCGCGGCACCGGCGCCGTGAAGATCGCCGAGCCCATGAAGGTACGCCTGCTGAGCAACTACATGATCAAGGATCTGGTGGGCGGCAACAACAACCACACCGTTCCCTGCCACGCCCAGAGCTGGAGCGAATACGTCGCCACCAACAACCGCTGGCAGGGCGCTCCCGGCATCACCTGGGACAAGGCCAGCAAGGGCCCCATCGACATGGGCGAGCAGCCCAGCGGCCAGATCAATGTGGCGGCGCTCCGCTGCAACAAGGGCGTATTCGACTTCGGCGAGATCGCTGAGAAGTACACCGTGAAGCAGGGCGGCTGCTCCTCCTGCCCGGTGCGCTGCTACACCGAATACGATATGGATCCCCTCGCCGAATATGACCTGCCGACCCACGTCTCCAACACCTGTATGCCCATCATCAAGATGCTGGAGTGGTATCCCAACCACAAGGACGCCGACGGCAACTCCGTTCCCTCCACCCACGACTTCGTGGACGAGAAGGACGCCAAGATGATTCTGGGCGGCGCCGGCTCCCGGGCCGCTGACGATTACGGCGTGTGGTGCAACTACGGCAACCTGTATGAAGATTTCAACATGGCCTATTCCACCGGCGTTCTCAAGGACGTGGCGGACCGCCTCTATCCCGGCGAATGGGACGAAATTCCCTGGAACCTGATGGAATCCGGCGACCCCCGCTGGGTGGTGGAATGCTACCGCCGCATTTCCACGGGCAAGGGCCTGTTTGCCGATCTGGGCCTGGGCACCTACCGGCTTTACGAAAAGTGGGGCATGGACGATCCCGAAAAGAACGTGGCGGGCGTCAGCTTCTATGATTTCGTGAACGGCAAAAACTTCAACATCGGCCACAACGGCTATCCCCGCCATCATGGCCCCGAAAACTGCTGGCAGGCCGGCACCCTGTACTCCATGATGTACAACCGGGACTGCATGATCCATCACCTCATCAACTTCTGCTCCTCCGGCGCGCCCTATAACGAAATCATCAAGCCCGTTCTGGAGCATTTCTTCGGCGAAGGCTGCACCGACGCCCAGAAGAAATATACCCCCATTAACGACAACAAGATCAAGCTGGCCAAGTGGGCCTTCATCGGCAAGCAGTGGCATGACAGCGCCACCCTGTGCAACTGGATGTACCCCATGACCATTGCTACCAGCAAGAAGCGCGATTACATTGGCGATTTGGACCTGGACGCCAAGTATATGACCGCCGTGACCGGCGAGGAATATACCCGCGAGGATCAGGAACGGGATTCCGAACGCATTTCCCAGCTGCTGCGCGTGATGACCGCCGTCAGCTTCAAGCTGAACCTGGGCAGCACCAATCTGCGCAAGGACCATGACCGGGTGAGCGATTGGGTGTTCGATAAGGAGCCGGACTTTAAGCCCTTTGAGGAAGGCACCGTGAAGCTGGACCGGGAAGACTGGGAAAAGAGCCTGGATATGTGGTACGAAGCCATGGGCTGGAACAAGGAAACCGGTATCCCCACCCGCGAAACCCTGGAAAAGTTTGACCTGGGCGACTGCGCGGATAAGCTGGAGGAGCTGGGCCTGATTTAACGGTCGTTGTTCTGACCAGATCAGACAAATTGTGAACGAATTGTAAAAATGAACTCCTGCGCAGCACCCTGTGCAGGAGTTTTCTTCAAAACGCAGTACATTGCAAACGAAAGGTATTTTTTCCTATGAACCGACCCAGTTAAAGGAGGTCATGCGTGTATGGCATTGTTTGGCCGCCGTAAACCCGGCTTTTCCAAGGAAGTGGAGCTCAAGCCCAGCGAAATTCCCGGAGAATTCAGCGATGCGCTGGACCCCGCCGTGAATAAGGCGCTGGATAACCCCAAGGCAGAAAAGCAAGAATTGCAGCAGGCCGCTGAAAAGGTGATTTCCGGGGAGGAAAAGCCCGATATATTCGACTATATGCAGTCCCTGCCCGATGTGGAGGACCCCTTCCAGCCCTCCCCGCCGGAGCCGGAAAAGCCCCCCGAACCGGAAAAGACCAAGGCCCAGCTGCTGGCGGATTTCATCCGCGCCCGGTGCCGCTCCTCCCTCATCACCCCGAAAAAGATGATCGAAAAGGACGAGGAGGATATCGAAGCGCTGCTTGCGGAAATGAAGGCGGATGAAAGCTGCCGCGATATCCTGTCCGTGCAGGGCAAAAAGGACGTGTACTTTTATTCCGAAGAGCTGATGGCCCACAACTACGCCAAAATCGCCATGCTCACCCTGGAAAAGGACGACGCCCGCACCGTGGCCGAAATGGTGCGCTTCAACTGCAAGGCGTTCCCCACGCCCACGCCCGTTTACTATTTCGCCCGCCAGCCCTTCTTCCTGGATAAAGAAAAGATGCGCGCCATCATCGCCCAGATGAAAACGGACCCCGATTACCAGGATATTCGGGAGTGCGAGGCCGCCATCAACGGCGAACCCTACCTTTACTCCATCGACCTTATGAGCGAAAAATACGCCAAGGCTCTGGCCAACGGCGCCGAATCCCACGAGGCGGATGAGTAATTGGGGGGCGAGACGGGCTGCTTTGAAATCCCGCCGGAAGCATCGGCTTTGCCGATGCTCTGCCATCGAAAGTCTGCAAGCAGTCTTTCGACGGGAACATTAAAAATGGGCGCTGTCTCACATTCTGTAAAAATCGCACAAACGCAGCATGGGTTGACCCACG
>CAMOHY010000270.1 GCA_946615495.1 uncultured Clostridia bacterium | reverse complement strand
CAGACTGTCGACAAACCTCTGGCCATGGAGCTTGAAAGTCAGGATCAATAGCAGATTTTCAACGTTGTGATATGGAAGGGAGTGAATTCCAGCGTATCGCCGGCATTCAAAGGCTCCTGCTCCTCCTCCAGCATGTTGCACACATGAACGGCTTTCACCGGATGGGAGAAGCGCAGCCCGGCGCGGCAATAGCCGCCGGCGGCTTCATACAGGCGCAGGATGTAGGCCCGCTGGGTATCCTCGCAGGGCTTTACGGTTTCAATGATTACGTTGGGGTGGTCTACCGTGACCAGAGGAGCGGATTCAAAGCCGCTTTCCGCCGGCACCGGAGGATAATTAAAGGCGTAGGCGGGCCGGATCACGCTTTCCGCGCCAAAGGGCCCGTCGTGCGGCAGCAGGGCATAGCGCATATGATGGCGGCCCTTGTCGCCCTGGGCATCCGGACGCATGCCGCCCCTATGCAGGCTCAGGCGCATGCTGCCTTCGCTGACGGAAATGCCGTATTTGCAGTCGTTCAGCAGGGCAACGCCGTAATTTTCCTCGGACAAATCAGAATATTTGTGATTGCAGACCTCAAATTTTGCCCGGTCCCAGCTGGTGGACCGGTGATTGCTGCGGCGAATATGGCCGAACTGAATCTCGCTGCGCATGCCGTCGGCGTGCAGGGCGGTGTCAAAGGCGGCCTTCAGGAAGCGGTGCTCCTCCTGCCAATCGATCACGGTGTCGAAGGTGACAAGCGGGGAGGACGCGTCAAAAACCATATCCTGCCAAAGGGTAGTTTTGTCCGTCAGCCGGTATTCGCTGCGGATGCGCAGCTCAACCGGCCCGTTTGCGGCAACCTGCCGGGAAATCAGCCTGCCCGCGGGGGCGAATTTTTCTTCTGCATCGGCGTCGATGTCCCAGTTATCATATTCGGCAGGCAGATCCTCGGCCATTACGAAGGTATTGAAGGGCAGCCCGTTTACCAGCTCGCGTCCGGTACGGCGGTCAATCATGGAAGCGATAGCGCCGTTTTCATCAAAGACGATCTCCGCGTAGGGCGTGCTCAGGCGATTTCCCTCCAGCACAAACGGGGAAGCCCCTTCCGGCCCGGCAAGGGGAGCCAGAACGGAGGAAAACGGCGGCAGGGACGCGCCATGAACGGCGGTGACGGGCTTCCCCTCCAGATCGGTAAACACCTGGCCAGGATGGACGCCGGGCAGATAGAAGGTATCCTTCCGCTCAAAAGACAGGGGATTAAATACCATGGCTTTCCCGCCGCCCGTCAGCGTTTCCCGGATCAGGCTGTTTGCCTGGGCAATCACGCCGCTTACTTCCCGTTTTGCCTGCTCGTGGGCCGTATGAATGCAGGTGCCGGGCAAAATATCGTGGAACTGGTTGAGGAGCAGCGTTTGCATCAGGGGACGCACCTTTTCGCCGGACGCCTCGCGGCCCTCCCGAACGGCCCGCATCACCGTGGCTGCTTCCAGATCATGCAGGGCGATTTCGGCGTCCCGGTTATTGTGTTTGATATCGTGCTGGTTGGTCAGCGTGCCGCGGTGCAATTCCAGATACAACTCTCCCGCCCAGGTGGAGGGACGCACCGCCTCCTTTTCCAGCCGTTTCATGAAATCCGATACCGTGGTATAGCCGGAACGGGGCACGCCCTCCAGGTCGGCCAGGCGGCGGGCGTTTTCCAGCATTTCAAATTCCGGGCCGCCGCCGCCGTCGCCCCTGCCGAAAGAGAACAGACGCATGGGGGCCACCCGGCTTTCGCGGATGCGGTCGGCGCCGTCCGTCATATCGTGCAGGGTTTCCGGCGTGGGGCCCACGTGGGTGCGGTTAAAGTGGGTGAGCACCTTGGTGCCGTCCATGCCCTGCCAGTAGAAGGTGGTCATGGGGAAAGTATTGGTATCGCACCAACTGATTTTGGTAGTCAGAAAATAATTCACGCCGCAGCCCTTCATGATTTGAGGAATGGCGTAGGAGTAGCCGAAGGTGTCCGGCAGCCAGAAGCAGTCGGACGTATAATCAAAGTATTTTTGAGTAAACCGCTGGCCCCACAAAAACTGGCGCACCATGTATTCGCCGCCGGTCAAATTGCAGTCGCATTCCACCCACACGCCGCCGTTGGGCTCCCAGCTTCCTTCCTTCACTTTCTGCCGGATGCGCTCGAACAGCGCCGGGTTATCCTGCCGGATAAAGTCGGCGTGGGCGGCGGAGGACTGAACGAACTTGTATTCCGGATATTCTTCCATCAGGCTCAGCTGGCCGGCGTAGGTGCGGGCGCACTTTTTCCGGGTTTCGGAAATGGGCCAGAGCCAGGCGGTGTCCATATGGCTGTGGCCGATGAATCCCACATAAGGCGCGGTGGAGCCGTTATGCTTTTCCAATTCCCGCAGAAGGAAGGGATGCGCCTGCTTCAGGGCTTCATGGAATTCCGCGTCCGAACAGGCGTCGGGATCGTACAGCAGCCGCAAATGCGCTTCGTACAGGGCGTTTTCCACCTCCGCCCGGCGAAGGGAATTTTCCGGCAGCGCTTTGCGCAGGGAAATGAGCGTGCCCAGATCGAACAGGAAAGCGGTCATTTCTTCATCCCGCACGCACACGTCCGCCGGACCAACAGGATAAGTAAAATCCGTAATTTCGGGACAGGAAAGGGGCTGGGTGCCCGGCACCAGATGGAAGCTGTAAGCCTCCAGATCAAATATGTAGGTTTCTCCGGCTTTGGCGGCTTTTGCAAATCGGTTGCACCAGTGGTTTCCGTGGGAGCCCTCCACGTACTTTGCGGCGTAGTTGGAATGGATTTGGCCGTTTACCCACAGCGTGGCCTCGTAAAAGCCCATACGGGGATACAGGAACAGCGCTTTTCCTTCCAGCTCCCTGGGAACCGTGAATTCCATATGGAACCAGCCGTATTCCCCCTCGCCGCCCCAGCGTTCCGCCGGAACCGGGCCGTAACAGCCCTGATCCGGGATTTGATGCAGGGGCTGCCCGGTTTGATAAAAGCCCCGTATCTTGGCTTCTCCCGCCGGAATAAACATGCGATCCTTCAGGGTTGTCAAAAACCGTTCCAGCTTGGCCATGGTCTGTGCCATACTCCGTGCTGCCAGCATTGCGTTCTTCCTCCTCTGAATAAAATATGTAAGTGGAATTCTTTCATGAACACTTCATTATTTGGTTGCAGCCGATTGCCTTGATTCAAATCAGGCGGGCGGGGAACGCCGCTTTAATGGCTTACTGCAATTCATACCATTTTTCGGCATCCATTCATCTTTTGCGAACAGGATACGATATCAAATAGACAACTCGGCGTTCAGCTTTTCCGCCAGAGGAAGCAATTCCTCTGGCGAACGAATGCGGAAGGCGGGCACTTCATCGGGGGTGGACGCCTCATACTGGTAGCGGGGGGACCAAGTGAGCAGCACGGAACGGATGCCGAAACGGTTCGCGCCGGTCACATCCCGCTTGATATTATTTCCCACCATAATCACGCGGCGCTTGTCCTCTTCGGTAAGCCGCAAAAGGTTCATGGCGGTTTGGAACATCAGCGCGTTGGGCTT
>CAMOHY010000269.1 GCA_946615495.1 uncultured Clostridia bacterium | reverse complement strand
GGCGATTTCCGCAAATAAATATCCCGCGGGAAGAGAGGCAAGGTTTTTGTTGATTCTCATTGGCATCCTCCTTATCGGGCGTACACCTGGCACCCAATACTGCGCGACGGCTTCTCGTCATCAAGGAAATGGACCGTCGCCATGGTCCTCCCACCATTTCATGGGGTTTTCTTCTATATAGCTCCATGCGGCCTGATAGCCTTTTTCGGAGCGAATCACGCGGTCATAGAACGATTTTTGCCAAATGCTGCGGCCCAGCCGTCTCGATATCCACCGTTTCATAGAACCGACAACTGTGGATAACGTAGGGGCGGATATCATCCGCCCGTTCTCGTCGGGTAAAAACATCAACAACATATGCAAATGATCCGGCATGATGCAGTAATGCTCCACTTCCACGGAAGCATAATGCTGCGGGATGGCAGCGATGCCTTCCCGGACGATTTTTCCCGTCGGCGAAAGCGGCTCCCCGTATGGGCGGATGATTTCCACACCCGGAAGAAAAACGTCCCCCATCGGGTTCGGGCGGATGATATCCGCCCCTACGTTTTCGTCGGGAACAGCTTGCAGGAACCTTTCCAGCGCTTCTGTCTCCCAAAACAAATTCCTGCGCGGCGACGTGCATACCGTGACGAAATACGCGCCGCAATTGGCGTAATCATACCCGTTCAGCCGGTTCTTTTTTCTTTTAGGAAATTCCATGAAACGCCTTTTAGTCCCCCAGCCATTCCCCGTCATACACAAACGCCGCGGGGCCGGTCTGGTAAACGTGATTATCTTCCGCGCTCCAATGCAATTGCAAATTTCCGCCGGACAGCTTCATCTGCACGGTGCGGTCGGAAAGGCCGGCCAGCACGGCGGCCACCAGGGACGCGCACGCGCCGGTGCCGCAGGCCAGGGTTTCCCCCGCGCCCCGCTCCCAAACCCGCATTTGCAGGATGCCCCGGTCAATGACCCGAACGAATTCCACATTCGTGCGCCGGGGAAACAGGGGATGATGCTCAATCATGGGGCCGATGGTGGTCAAATCAATCACCTCCGGGTCCCGCACGAAGAGCACGGCGTGGGGATTGCCCATGTTGACGCAGGTGATGAACCAGGTTTGCCCCATGATCTGCAGGCGGTGGCGCAGCACCAATTCGCCCGGCAAATCCACGGGGATCAAGCGGGGGTTCAATTCCGGCGTGCCCATATCCGCCTTCACGCGGGCCACCTTGCCGTTTTCCACCGTGAGCCACAATTGCTTCAGGCCCCCCTTGGTGGAAACGGTCAACTCCGTTTTATCGGTCATGCCCCGCTCATACACGTATTTGCCGATGCAGCGGATGGCGTTGCCGCACATTTCGGCTTCGCTGCCATCGGCATTGAAAATGCGCATGCCAAAGTCCGCGCCGTCCGCGGGCTCAATGAGCACCAGGCCGTCGGAGCCCGCGCCGAAATGGTCCCGCGACATGACGATGGCCATGCGCTCCGGGTCCGTGACCAATTCTTCAAAGCAGTTGACAAACAGATAATCGTTTCCGATGCCGTGCATCTTGGTAAATTTCATACTGCCGCCTCCTTCCGCCGCTGTGCCTGCTCTTTTTTTATGCTATGCCGCCGCTTTTGCCCGCGTTACATGCGTTCGGGAGCGGCCAGGCCGATCAGGTACAGCCCGGTCTTGATTACCTGGCGGCAGGCGTCGGTCAATTGCAGCCGGGCCGCCGTGGCGGCAGCGTCCTCATCCAGAATGCGGTGCTCATAGTAATACTTATTGTACGCCTTGGCAATTTCCGTGGTGGCCCTGGTGACGATGGAGGGCTCGTTGCGCAGGCAGGCCTCCGCCACCGTTTCGGGGAAGCGGGAAAGCAGGCGCAGCAGCGCCTGGGCCTCGTCGTCGGTCAGGGCGGCGTAGTCCGGAGCCGCGGTAATTTCCGGGGCCTTGCGCAGCACGGAGCAGCACCGGGCGAAGGTGTACTGCACGTAGGGCCCGGTTTCGCCGTCAAAGTTCAGCGCCCGGTCCCACCAGAAGTCGATATCCTTGATGCGGTTGTTTTGCAGCGTGGCGTACACCACCGCGCCCACGCCCACCTGGCGGGCCACTTCTTCCTTGTTTTCCAGGTTGGGGGATTTTTCGTTGATGATGGCCAGGGCCTTTTCCTGGGCGCGGGTGAGCAGCTCGTCCAGCAGCACCACGTGGCCCGTGCGGGTGGCCATGGCCTGGCCCTCGTAGCTGACCATGCCGAAGGAAACGTGCTTGCACTGGTCCTTGGCCCAGCCGTAGCCCATCAATTCCAGCACCTTGAACAGCTGCTTAAAGTGCAAATCCTGCTGGTAGGCCACAATGTACAGGCTTTCGTCAAAGTGGTAGGTTTCCTTGCGGTAAATGGCGGCGGCGATATCGCGGGTGTGGTACAATGTGGCCCCGTCGCTCTTTAAAATCAGGCAGGGGGGCATGCCGTATTCCTCCAGGTCCACAATCTTGGCCCCGTCGGAATCCTTCAAAAGCCCTTTTTCCTCCAGTTCGCGCACCACCCGGTCCGTCTTATCGGCGTAGAAGCTTTCCCCGGCGTAGCTGTCGAAACGCACGTCCAGCACGTCGTACACCTTCATGGCGTCCTTGAGGGTCACGTCCTTGAACCATTGGAAAATGGAGAGGGCCTCTTCGTCCCCGTCCTCAATTTTTTTGAACCAGGCCCGGCCCTCGTCCTCCAGGGCGGGGTCCAATTTCGCTTCCTCGTTAAAGCGCACGTACAGGCGGGTCATTTCGTCCACGCCGCCCTGCTCCACCTTTTCCTTGTCGCCCCACTTTTTGTAGGCGCAGACCATTTTGCCAAACTGGGTGCCCCAGTCGCCCAAATGGTTGATGGACACCGTTTTCCAGCCCTGAAAATCGTAAATGCGCTTCAGGGAATTGCCGATGACGGTGGTGGACAGGTGCCCCAGGTGGAAGCGCTTGGCGATGTTGATGGAGGAATAGTCCATGCACACCGTTTTGCCCTTGCCATCCTCGCTGCTGCCCCACCTGTCCGGCGCGGCCATGATGGCGGAAAGCAGCTCGCGGGCGAAATTTTCCCGGTTAAAAAAGAAATTCAAATAGCCGCCCACGCATTCCACCCGGGCGATTTCCGGCTTTTCCACCGCCTCCGAAAGCTTTTTCGCAATCATGGGCGGGCCCATGCGCAGGGCCTTGGAAAGCTTAAAGCAGGGGAAGGCGTAATCCCCCATTTTTTCCTCCGGGGGCACCTCCAATAGCGCGGCCAGATCCTCCGGCAAGCCCTGGGCCTGCGGAAACGCGGCGTGCAGCATTTCTTCCACCAGACCGGCGATGCGCTGTTTCATGTCCATAAAACGATCTTCCTCCCAAGTTTCCATAATCAGAAATACGATTCATAATACCATATTATGCCCCATTTCGCAACAGCGCAAACGGCGGAAAACGGAAAAAAAGACCGGGAAAACGCCCTCCCCCTCCGCCGCCCCGGAGCCGGAAAAAAACCAGGCCGCCTTTCCCGCCCTTTTTCCGCAAACCTCATTGCATTTTTCTTTTATCAATGTTACAATTT
>CAMOHY010000268.1 GCA_946615495.1 uncultured Clostridia bacterium | reverse complement strand
AGCAGGTGAGCATTTACACCAAGGGCCGGGGCCGCATGACGGCGGAATTTGCCGCCTATCTGCCCTGCGCCGACGCCGAAGCTGTGATCGCCCAGCGGGCCTATGACCCCCAGGCTGATTTGTTCAATTCGCCCGATTCCATTTTCTGCGCCCATGGCGCGGGCTTTGCCGTGCCCTGGAACCAGGTGGACAGCTACGCCCACCTGCCCCTGCTCAGGGAGGCAAGGGAAGCTTCCGCGCCGGAGGCGGCACCCCAGGCGCCCGTCCGCACGGGCTATCAGGGCACGGCGAAGGAGGACGAGGAGCTGATGGCCATTTTTGAGCGCACCTATGGCCCGATAAAATCCCGCCAGCTTTTTTCTTCCGTCAAGCCCGTCCTGCCTACCGCCGCCTCCGCCCAGGCGCCGGCTGCTCCCCAGCGGGAAATTCTGCTGGTGGACGGCTACAACATCATTTTCGCCTGGGACGAGCTCAAGGCCCTCAGCCGGGAGAACCTGGAAAGCGCCCGGCAGCAGCTGATGGACATCCTGTGCAATTACAGCGGCGTAACGGGGAAGGACGTTATTTTGGTGTTCGACGCTTACCGGGTGCAGGGCAACGCCGGGTCTGTGGAAAAATACCTGAATATTTTTGTGGTGTACACCAAGGAAGCGCAAACGGCCGACGCCTTCATCGAAAAAACGACCTACGAGGCCAAGGGCGCGGCGCGCATCCGGGTGGCCACCTCCGACGGGCCGGAGCAGGCCATCGTGCTGGGCAACCGGGCGCTGCGGGTGTCGGCGCGGGAATTCTGGCGGGAGGTAACGGGCGTGCAGGGCAGCATTGCACAGTTTTTGGAAAGGAACAACCGCATTCACGCCACGCCCGCCCTGGAAACGGCCTATAAGCAGGCCTGGCGGCAGAAAAAGCAGCAGGAAACGGGGGAAAAAAGCTCGTGAAGCGGGAAATGGAGCCCTGGCAGCTGGCCGAGCGCAGCATCAGCAAGAAGTACCGCAAGGAGATTTGGAATCCCTTCATCGCCGCCGTCAAGCGTTATGAATTGGTGCAGGCGGGGGATAAAATCGCCGTGTGCGTGTCCGGCGGCAAGGATTCTATGCTGCTGGCCAAGCTGATGCAGATGCTGCAAAAGTATTCGGACACGCCTTTTGAGCTGATTTTTCTGGTGATGGACCCCGGCTACAACGCGGAAAACCGCCAAAAAATAGAGGAAAACGCAAGGCTTTTGCGCATCCCCCTTACGGTGTTTGAAACGGATGTGTTTAAGCTGGCCAACGGCGCGGAAAAAAATTCCTGCTATCTGTGCGCCCGCATGCGGCGGGGGCACTTATACAGCAAGGCCCAGGAGCTGGGCTGCAACAAGATTGCCCTGGGCCACCATTTCAGCGATGTGATCGAAACCACGGTGATGGGCATGCTCTACGGCGCGCAGCTGCAGGCCATGCTGCCCAAGCTGCACAGCGGCCATTATCCGGGCATGAGCCTGATCCGGCCGCTGTACTGCGTGCATGAGGACGATATCCTGGCCTGGAAGCGCTATAACGGCCTTTCCTTCATCGCCTGCGCCTGCCGCTTTACCGAGGCTGAGGACCGGGGAGAGCATGCGGGCAAGCGCCAGGAAATTAAGGAAATGATCCGCCAGTGGCGGCGGCGGAACCCCGATGTGGAAAAAAGCATTTTCGCCAGCCTCCATTCCGTGTGCCTGGACACCTTCCCCGGCTATAAGCACGAAGGGGAGGAGCATTCCTTCCTTGAACGCTACCGGGAGCAGGAGCTTTAAATGACAGGCCTTATTGCAAGGCACAATTGGAAAAATGGCATTGTTTTGCAAAATAAAATATGCGGCGGGAAAAAACCGCCCTCTCTGCCTTCAAACAGCAAAGAGGGCGGTTCCTTTCGCTTTTTTGTCTGGTTTATCAACCGAAGCGCCGTTTAATGGTACTCCGGCAGCCATCCGGCGTGGGCCTGGATCAAATCGTCGCACATGGCTACGATATCGTCGATGGACAGCTCGCTTTGGCAATGGGGGTCCATCATGGCGGCCTGGTAAATGTATTCCTTTTTCTTTGTCACCGCCGCCTGGATGGCGAGCAATTGCACGTTGATGTTGGTGCGGTTCATGGCCGCGCAAACCTCCGGCAGATCGCCCACATAGGTGGGGGTGACGCCGCTGGCGTCGGCAATGCAGGCCACCTCCACGCACGCCGTCCGGGGCAGGTTGGTAATCAGGCCCGTGTTGAGCACATTGCCGCCGAATTTGTAGGGCTGGTTGGTTTCCATGGCCTCCATAATGCGGCTGGCGTACTCGTTGCTGCGGGTGTGGGAAAGGTGCGGGTCCTTGGTCAGCTCATCCCGCTGCTTTTCCCAGCGTTCAATCTGGCTCACGCAGCGCCGGGGGTATTCATCCAGCGGAATATTGAAGCGCTCGATCAATTCCGGATACTTATCCTTGATGAAGAAGGGCATGTATTCCGCGTTGTGCTCGCTGGACTCCGTTACGTAATAGCCGAACCGCTTCATGATTTCCAGGCGCACCATATCGCCGTGCTTTTCGGTAATTTGGGCGCAGCGGCGCTTGATTTCAGGGTACAAATCCTGGCCGTTTTTGGTAATTTCCAGCAGCCAGGCCTGGTGGTTGATGCCGGCGATTTTATACTGCACGGTGTCATCGTATTCCATGCCCGCGTGCTTCATGAGCGTGGGCGCGCACGCCTGCACGCTGTGGCAAAGGCCCACCGTTTTGACGCCCGTATAGCGCTGCATGGCGCCGGAGAGCATGGCCATGGGATTGGTATAATTCAGGAACCAGGCGTTGGGGCACACCTCCTCCATGTCGCGGGCGAAATCGAACATGACGGGGATGGTGCGCAGGGCCCGGAAAATGCCGCCGATGCCCAGGGTGTCGGCGATGGTTTGGCGAAGGCCGTATTTTTTCGGCACCTCAAAATCGGTCACCGTGCAGGGCTGGTATAAGCCTACCTGAATGGCGTTCACCACGTAATTGGCCCCGCGCAGGGCGTCCTTCCGGTTTTCAACGCCGCAGTAGGTTTCTAATTTGGCTTTGCCGCCCAGGTTGTTGTTGATGGCTGTGAGCATGAGATGGGATTCTTCCAGCCGCTTGGGATCGATATCGTACAGGGCGATCACGCTGTCGGCCAGGGCGGGGGTGCACATGCTGTCGCCCAGCACGTTTTTGGCAAATACCGTGGAGCCGGCGCCCATGAAGGTGATTTTCGGCATAAGGATGCTCCTTCCTTTCTGTTCCATCTTTTGCGTTGTAAAGCCTCTGCCCGTATGATAGCATATGGAAGCTGTGCTTGTCTATGGGGATTTTTCAATTTTGCGTCCTCATTCCGGCGGCGGGCAGGCTGGCGGCGCTGGCGCCCATCAATACGGCCCGCATTGCCAGAGGAAAGCGGGGAAAGGGCATAGAGAGAATCCTTTTGCATATACCAAAATATAAAAACCGCGCTTACACCCCGTTTTAAAACGGGGCGTAGCGGAAGCAACATGCTGTTGCTCCTCGGACCGGCAAAGCCGGTCCTGCGGATT
>CAMOHY010000267.1 GCA_946615495.1 uncultured Clostridia bacterium | reverse complement strand
AGGCGGAGGAATCAGCCGTTGTTCTGGGCTTCCACCAGGCGCACGCCGCAGTAAATTTGCCGAAGCTTGGGCTTTTCGATCTTGCCGGTGGGGTTCCGGGGCACCTTGGCGAAAATGATCCTGCGCGGGCGCTTATACCGGGGCAGGTCCAGGCAGAAATGGTTTATCTCCTCCTCGGTGCATTCCATGCCTTCCTTGACCTGGATAATGGCCGCGGCGATTTCGCCCAGCCGCGGGTCGGGCAGGCCGATCACCGCCACGTCGTGGATTTTGGGATGGCCGTTTAAGAAGTCCTCAATCTGCACGGGGTACAGGTTTTCGCCGCCGGTGATGATAACGTCCTTTTTGCGGTCCACCAGGAAGATGAAGCCGTCCTCATCCTGCTTCGCCATATCGCCGGTATGCAGCCAGCCGTCCTTGAGCACCTCGGCGGTGGCCTTGGGATCGTGGTAATAGCACTTCATGACGCCGGGGCCCTTTACGCACAGCTCGCCCACTTCGCCCTGGGCCACCCGCTGGTCCTGCTCGTCCACAATCTTGCATCTCCAGCCGTAGCCCGGCACGCCGATGGCGCCCACCTTGTGCACGTTTTCCATGCCCAGGTGCACGCAGCCGGGGCCGGTGGATTCGGACAGGCCGTAGTTGGTGTCGTATTTATGATGGGGGAAATATTGCAGCCAATGCCGGATCAGGGAGGGGGGCACCGGCTGGGCGCCGATGTGCATGAGCCGCCACTGGGACAATTGATAATCCTCCAGCTTCACGTCGCCCCGCTCAATGGCCGCCAGAATATCCTGGCACCAGGGCACCAGCAGCCACACGATGGTGCACTTTTCCCAGCTGACCGCGTCCAGAATGGCCTTGGGGGAATTGCCTTTTAAAATCACGGCCCGGCTGCCGGTGTACAGGGAGCCGAACCAGTGCATCTTGGCCCCGGTGTGGTACAGGGGCGGAATGCAGAGGAACACGTCGTCGCGGGTGGTTTCATGGTGCATGGCCTCCATGCGGGCCGACTGCAAAAGGCAGGTATGGTCCAGCAAAATGGCCTTGGGGAAGCCGGTGGTGCCGGAGGAATAGTAAATGGCCGCGTCGTCCTTGTCCTCAACCAGCACCTTGGGGGCGGAGGAGGAGCAGTTGGCCACCGCTTCGCTGTAGCTTTCGGCGAAGGAGGGCTTGTTGTCCCCTACGAAAAACAGGGACACCTGATTGCCAATCTTGGGCACGATGTCCTCCACCCGGCCAATGAATTCCGGGCCGAAAAACAGCACGTCCGCGTCCGCCAGCTTCAGGCAGTAATCAATTTCCTGGGCGGTGTAGCGGAAATTCAGCGGCACGGCCACGGCGCCGGTTTTGAGGATGCCGAAATAAATGGGCAGCCACTCCAGGCAGTTCATCAGCAAAATGGCCGCCTTCTGGCCCTTGCGGATGCCGCGGGACATGAGCAGGTTGGCTACCCGGTTGGCTTTTTCATCAAACACGCTCCAGGTGATTTCCCGGCGGTAGGGCGTGGCCACGGTGGGCTGAATCAGCTCGTATTCCCGCCACGTGACCCGCGGCTCCTCCTGAATTTCCGGGTTCATTTCCACCAGGGCGATTTCGTTGCCGTACAGCTTGCTGTTTCTCTCCAGCAGATCGGTGATTGGCATAAGCGGTTGCATCCTTTCCCAAGCAAAAGCGTTTTCGGCGCTTTATCGCTTTTATTCGCTAAAGAAATCATACCGCATCTATGTGCAATTGTCAAGCCATAGTTTTCAGAAGAAAGCATATTCCAGCGCGGTTTTTGAAGAAGGTGCAAAAATAATACATGAAAAATGGAAAAACGGATTTACTTACACGCTTTAATGTGTTAAAATATTATAGAATACACCGGATATGCAGCTGAAAACAGGCGCATTACAGAGAAGGGGGATGCGGAATATGCCCAGAACAGCGAAAAAGCAGCGCAGCATGGCAATGTATGAAGCGATTATGAACCTGAAAAACGTGGAAGAATGCTGCCGGTTCTTTGACGATCTGTGCACCCCCACGGAGCTGCGCAGTATGGAGCAGCGCTACGATGTGGCGGTGTATCTTTTGCAGGACCAGGTGTATACCGAAATTCTGCAAAAAACCGGCGCGTCCAGCGCCACCATCAGCCGGGTGCGCCGCAATATCCTGGATAACGAGGCGGGCGGCGCCATGCGGGAAATTATCCAGCGCCAGGGGCTGACCGGCGAAAAAGAAAAGGAAGAAAAATGAGGAACCGGGCGGCGGGAGAAACGGCTTTTTCCACGCGCCTTCAAAATCAAAGGGGAGAAGAAAACGATGAAAAAATTGATGCTCGGCAACGCGGCCGCGGCCAGGGGCCTGTATGAAGCCGGGTGCGCGGTGGTGTCCAGCTATCCTGGCACCCCCAGCACGGAAATCACCGAGGAAGCCGCGAAGTATGATGAAATTTACTGCGAATGGGCGCCCAACGAAAAGGTGGCCATGGAGGTGGCCTTCGGCGCCAGCCTGGCGGGCAAGCGCAGCTTCTGCGGCATGAAGCATGTGGGCCTCAACGTGGCGGCGGACCCGCTGTTTACCATTTCCTATACCGGGGTAAACGCCGGCATGGTCATCGCCGTGGCCGACGACCCCGGCATGCACTCCTCCCAGAACGAGCAGGATTCCCGCCATTATGCCAAGGCGGCCAAGCTGCCCATGCTGGAGCCCTCCGATTCCGCGGAGGCGCTGCTGTTTGCCAAGCGGGCCTATGAGCTGTCCGAAGCCTTTGACGCGCCGGTATTTTTGAAAATGTGCACCCGCGTGGCCCATTCCCAGTCCATTGTGGAAACCGGGGAAAGAATCACGCCCCCGGCCAAGCCCTACGAAAAGAACATCGCCAAATACGTCATGATGCCCGGCAACGCCATCCGCCGCCATCCCATCGTGGAGGAGCGCACCCGGAAGCTGGTTGCCTTTGCCGAGGAAACGGATTTGAACCGCGTGGAGGAGGGAAAGGACCATTCCCTGGGCATTATCGCCTCCTCCACCACCTATCAGTACGTGAAGGAAGCCTGCGGCGACACCTATCCCGTGTTAAAGCTGGGCATGATCTGGCCCCTGCCGGAAAAGAAGATTCGGGCCTTCGCCGCGTCGGTGGATAAGCTGATCGTGGCGGAGGAGCTGGACCCCTTTATTGAGGAGCACTGCCGGAACCTGGGCCTGAACCCCGTGGGCAAGGCGCTCTTCCCCCTGGAAGGGGAACTGAGCCAAACCGTGGTGGCCGAAAAGCTGGGCATCGCCCATGAAGCGGGGCCCAAGCTGAACGGGGCCATTCCCGCCCGGCCCCCGGTCATGTGCGCGGGCTGCCCCCACCGGGGCCTGTTCTACACCCTGAACCGCAATAAGTGCACCGTGCTGGGCGACATTGGCTGCTACACCCTGGGCGCGGTGGCCCCTCTGTCCGCCATTGAAATGACGGCCTGCATGGGCGCGTCGGTCAGCGGCCTCCACGGGTTCAACAAGGCCCTGGGCAAAGAAAGCGAGCATAAAACCGTGGCCGTCATCGGCGACAGCACCTTTATGCACTCCGGCATGACGGGCCTGGCCAACAT
>CAMOHY010000266.1 GCA_946615495.1 uncultured Clostridia bacterium | reverse complement strand
GCAGGAAAATGGGGCGGCGGCGCGAAACGGCGAATACCCGCACATTTTCTGCCAAGCCCAGGAATTTTTCCATCACCGGCCAAGGCGATGTATCGGTTGCGCTGAATGTAACCTATGATTTGGAAGGCGCAGAGGAGTGCTCTTTGCTTTTGAAGCTGTACCGTCATCTGCCGCGGATAGACGCTCGGATCCGGCTGAAAAAGAAAAGCTGCGCGGACCCGGAAGAAATCCAGGTTGCCTTTCCTTTCCAGACGGACGGGAACAACGAAACCTGGATTGACAAAACCGGCTGTATAATCCGTCCGGGGCTGGATCAGCTGCCGGGTACATGCCAGCAATTCTGGTGCCTGCAAAACGGCATTCTGCGCAGAGGCACTTCCTTTGATTTGCTTATCGCCTGTCTCGATACCCCGCTGGTTTCTTTCGGGGAAGAAAAGAAAGAACCCGTCGCGCTGTGCGACGGGCAAAGCAGGACGCTCAACCGCGGAGAAATCCGCAGCAGGATCATGAACAATTTCTGGGAAACCAATTTCGCCCTGGATTTGGGGGGATGGCATGAATTCCGCTATATCATCACCCTGGAGCCGCCCAGAAATCCGGAAGATCAGTTCAAGCGCTGCGCGGCCTTGGCCACCGGGCTGCCAATTCTGGAATTGTAATCGCCACAGATCATCAGCGATTGGCGCTAAAGCAAACTGCTTTCAGCCAATCGCTTTTTTCATTCGGCGAAAACATGAGGCTCGCTCAGTAATCCGGCAGGCGTCAGGCGGTAGGTGCGGCTCCAGCGCATGCCTGTGGAGCGCCAGGCCTGGGGGCCGAACCAAATGACCGAAGCGTCATTCAAATGGAAAGTGCCAAAGGAATTGATGCGGCTGGGGTAAACGGTAAGATCCAGGATATGCTCCCCTTCCGCCAGGAATCCAAGATCGCACTCGGACGGGGAAAGGGACAGGTTGGCGACGCGCTTTCCGTCCAGCTCCGCTGTGACGCAGGGAGCGGAAAACAGGCCCAGGCGCAGGCGCAGGCTTTCGCCTCCCTGGAGATGCCAGCGATAGGTGAGCGGCCCGGAATAGAAGGGGAGGCCCTGCTGCGTCCAGTCGCCGAAGGTCAGGCGGCGGGGAGCGGGAATGATCGTTTTTTCCGCCCCGGTCACGCGCACGCCGAAATCTCCCAGCAGGAACAGGTTTTCCGTGCAGACGGAGGCAGCGATGGGCTTCACGATTTCCACCGTATTGAGTCCTTCGAGCACCGGCCCTGTGGGGAAGCAGGCAATGGCCTCGTCGGTAAAATATCCGTCCTGGGGCCCAGTCAGCTTTTTACCGTTCAGCCAAACCTGGGAAATATCCGCGTCCTCCAAAGCGAGGCGGGCGGAGGGAAGGGAGATTTCCGAACGGAAGGTGATGCGCAGGGAAAGGGTGTGCTCCGGTTTTTCGGGGGGCAGCGCCCAGGGCTGAGCGCCGGAAACCGCGGCGGTGGAAATGCCCAGCTTTTCCTTGGCGGCAACGCCAATGCGCAGCATTTCTTCCTCCTCCTGCCAAGAATCATTATCCGTGCGCCACTGGGCCGTATCCAATACCAGCACGTTGTCCTCGCCCAGAATGATTTCATCCGGCGGCGGCAGCATTCTTTCAGAGGAGGGCTCCCGCTCCAGGCTCATTTCTTCCGCCATCCGGATGCCGTAGCTGCCATTCAGCGACACGCTGCCGGCGCGGGCCTGACGCAGTTTTTCGCCCGCGGGGGAAAGACGCAGAAGCAGGCTGTCCTGCTCCCAGCAATGCCAGGAAAGCACCGTGGTATCCGGGCCGTATTCCGCGGGAAGCGGTAGGATTTCACCCGTCAGCGAGTCGCAAAGCGATATATTCCAATGGCCTTTGATCTCCAGGCGGTATTCCTCCGGGGTGTCGGGCTTGCCGTGAACGGTGGGGGAAGCGTGGGCAATGAACAGATTGCGGCAGCCGTTGTCCTCCCGCATGCCGTAAAGCAGCTTTTCTGCGGGACGGCCGCGCTTATCCCGTATGCGGATCTCCCGCACGGGCTGAAGGATTTCATTCAGCTGATACCGGTCCCAGGGCAACAGAACGCATTCCCGGCAGAAATCTTCCGCGTCCCCGGAGGGCAGGGCGTCCACATAGCGCGGCGCGGCCCCCAGGAAAATCACCTGGCCGCCCTGAGCCCGGAAGGCGCGCAGCGCGTTTAGCGTGGTGCGGCGAATGGTGTCCATCATGGGCACGATCACCGCGCCGTAGGCCATTTCGCCCACGATAAATTCTTTGCCTGGGCGGTAAAGCCGGGGCAGGGTGGATTCGCAGATGTAATCAAAGTCCAGCGTATCCGCAAGCAGCCAACGGTTCAGTTCCGCGAAACGGCGGTCCATTTCAGCGCGCTTTTGCCCGGTCTGGTCATCAGGGCCAAAGGCGATCCAATAGGATTCAATGGGATGAACAACGCCGATGCGAATTACAGGCTTCCCCCTGGTCATGAGCGTATTCACCCGGGCGAAATGGTCTTCGATGTAGGAGTATTCCTTCCACCAGGCGCTTTGATGGCCGATAGAGGCCGGATAATCCCGCTTGGATTCCCCGTGCATGGAGCACCAGTACAAATGCGGCACCCGCACCGTGATCCCCAGGGCGGCTTGCCAATCTCCCTGGAGCTTATGGCCCTTAAAATCAAAATCCCAATTTGTGACGCCGTACAATTCGCTGGTTACGCCGGGGCAGCCCTGCTGATGGGCGGCGGAGGCAGCCTGCTTAAGGGTGGTGAATTCTCGCCCATCGCAGAGCTGATCCACCCCAGGCAGGGTAAACGCCCGGTAGGCGCGCATGGCTTCCCCAACGGAGCGGGTTTGGCTTGCCAGGCTGGCTTCGTCCATCATGTGGCCGGTCATCAGAATGCCGTGCGCCCGGCACCAGGCGCCGATTTGATCGCAAAAAGCGGAAACGAAGCGCTCCGTGGTATGATCGAAAAACTGGTAGCGAACCGGGGAAATGCCCTCCTTCTGTTCCCAGACGATTTCGGGCACGCGGTCCAACAGGCTTTCGCCAAAGGCAGCGGCATAGGTTTCCTCCAAATCGCCCGTCCAGGGCAAAAGCACATCCTGCAGGTCCACGGCATGGGAAAGGTTCGTTTTTTTAGGCATCTGGGGTTCATCCGTAAAAATGGCCGGGCAAATTTTGCCCATATCCCCGCCCAAAACCTCCTGATAGCGGTCATGGGTGATATGGATGAAATCCCGAATGGCCGCGGGGTTCATGGTGTCCACATAGCCGTTAAAATGGAACCAGGGTCCGGGCTCCGTACACTTTTCAACGGCATACCAAAGCGTCCCATTAGCCCTTTCGCCGTTCTTCAATCGGCGATAGGCGCTCAGATATCCGCCGGCGTCCAGGGTAATTTCATACCGGGCCAGGAGCTTTCCGTCCATTTCCTTCGGCTCTGTGGGCGTCAGCACCAAAAAACGCTGGCGGTTTTCCTTCTTTTTCGTAACATATCCGCCCGCGAAGCCCGAAGGCCACTTGTCCTCGTCATACAGCCAGGCCAGCATGCCCTGCTTGCGGGCTTCCTCCACGCACAGGCGGATTTTG
>CAMOHY010000265.1 GCA_946615495.1 uncultured Clostridia bacterium | reverse complement strand
GGGCACGGTGCCCGCGATGGACAGGCTGTCCTGGCTCATTTCGATCACCTGGCCCGCGGCGGGCAGCACAATGTTCTGCCGGTCCATGCCCATGGCCTCGGCCAGCTCTGCGTGCTGCCAGAGCATGCGGTATTCGCCGTGGACGGGCACAAAATACTTGGGCCGCACCAGGGCGTGCATGAGCTTAATTTCCTCCTGGCAGGCGTGGCCGGATACGTGCACCTCCGCCATGGCCTCGTAAATCACCTCCGCGCCGCAGCGGTACAGCTGGTTGATGACGCGGGAAACGAATTTTTCGTTGCCGGGGATGGGCGTGGCGGAAATGATGACCTTGTCGCTGGGCTTAATCTGCAGCTTCCTGTGCTCGGAAAACGCCATGCGGGTCAATCCGCTCATGGGCTCGCCCTGGCTGCCGGTGGTCAGGATGAGCAATTCATCATCCCGGTAGCTGTCCAAATCGTCCACTTCCAGGAAATACCCCTCCGGAATCACCAATTCGCCCAGCTGCATGGCCACCCGGCTGACGGACACCATGCTGCGCCCCACGAAGCACACCTTGCGGCCAAAGCGGATGCCGCTGTCGATGACCTGCTGGAGGCGGTTGATATTGCTGGCGAACATGGCCACGATGACGCGGCCCTGGGCGTTGCGGAACTGGTTGATGAAGGTTTCCCCGATTTTGCGTTCGCTCATGGTATAGCCGGGGCGCTCAATATTCGTGCTTTCGCACAGCAGGCAAAGCACGCCCGCGTCCCCCGCCATGGCCAGAGAGCTTAAATCGGTAATTTCCTTATCCACGGGGGTAAAGTCGATCTTAAAGTCGCCGGAATGAACGATCACGCCGGCGGGGCACTTGATGATGAGGGCGCAGGCGCCGGGAATGGAATGGCTCACCTTCACGAATTTCACCGTGAACTGCCCGATCTTCACTTCGTCCCTGGGCACGATGGGGTTCATTTGAATATCGTTCACCCGGTGCTCCCGCAGCTTTAAATCAATGAGCGCCAGGGTGAGCCGCGTGCCCCAAATAGGGGCGGGCACCTGCTGGAGCACATAAGGCGTGGCGCCGATATGGTCCTCATGGCCATGGGTGAACACATAACCGCGCACCCGGTTTTTATTGGCCACCAGATAAGAGGCGTCGGGAATCACCAGGTCAATGCCCAGCATATCGTCGTTGGGAAAAATGGAGCCGCAGTCCACCACGAGAATGTCGTCCTCGTATTCAATGGCCGTCATGTTTTTGCCAATCTCATCTACGCCGCCCAGCGGAATAATTCTTACTTTAGGAAATTGAGGCATAAAATCCCCCTTTCTTTTTCACTCTTTATATAAAACTCATATTCTTTCTGACCAAATCCGAAAGGTGAGAGATGGAGAAAAAACGATTTCCAAATAGTCAATCCCCAATCTGCTCATATTATAGCACATTCATGGTAAAATTACCAGTTCGAGTTTTTGACAAATAACGGTCCTGTTTCTCTGCCAATATGAATAAATTGCACAAAAGGCGGCGTAAAACCGCCCGTTTTTTCTATGAGCATGGCCTGCATGGCCGCATATCCGGCCAGGAAGGGGAAGATGAAAAAAGTTTACAGCTCCGGCCCGTTGTTCCTTTTGTTAGGATGTGCTATAATTGTTGAAACGGCCTGCGCCGGGCGCGGCGGGCCGCTGATTGAACTGAGGAGATGAACCCATGCTGCTGATGGATACCCACGCCGACACCCTGTACCGCCGCTCCCAGCACCCGAAGGAGGAATGCGACGTAACGGCGCAAAAGCTTGCACAGGGCGGCGTGAACGTGCAGACCATGGCGCTGTTTGTGGGCGGCAGCCCCCGCTTGGAGCGCATTGCCCAGGCTTTTTCAGGCATGTGGGCCGAGGGCGAAAGGCTGAAAAGCGAAGGCCTTTCCCATATCACCGATTATCGGGACGCGAAGGAGGGCTGCCGCGCCTTCATCTATTCCGTGGAGGGGTGCGACCTGCTGGACGGCAGCCTGCATTTGCTTCATGAATGGCGGCAAAGGGGCGTGCGCATGGCGGCCCTTACCTGGAATTATGAAAACTGCGTGGGCACCCCCGCCAAGGTAAACCAAAGCCAGGGCCTTACGCCCTTTGGACGGGAAGCCGCGCGGGAAATGG
Organism: uncultured Clostridia bacterium; assembly: GCA_946615495.1. Taxonomy (GTDB): domain Bacteria; phylum Bacillota; class Clostridia; order Christensenellales; family Aristaeellaceae; genus RUG563. The sequence goes on along the minus strand of CAMOHY010000265.1, from coordinate 1,463 downwards.
CGCGCCTGGGCATCGCCCCGGACACCTCCCACCTGAGTGAAAAGGGCTTTTGGGACCTGCTGGAAATGGGCGTGGTGCCCCTGGCCTCCCATTCCTGCTGCCGCGCCCTGTGCGCCCATTGCCGCAATTTGTCGGATGAGCAGCTGCGCGCCCTGTTTTCAGCGGGCGGCTACGTGGGCGTGAATTTTTATCCTTATTTTCTGGATGACGGCGGGCACGCCAGCCTGGACACCATTTGCCGCCACGTGCTGCGCCTGCTTTCCCTGGGCGGGGAAAAGCACATCGGCTTCGGCTCGGACTTTGACGGCATCGAATGCAAGCCCCAGGGGCTGTCTGGGCCGCAGGATTTTCCCGCCCTGCTGAACGCCCTGCGCCGCCGCGGCGTAACGGAAGAGCAAATTGAGGGCATGGCGGGGAAAAACCTTATGGCTTACTTTGACCGCATCGACCCCAGAGGGTAAACAGCCCGGCCGCTTTAAAACCAATTGCCTCAGCGCTCCGCGCTGTACAGGAGGAATACGAATGCTTGGCATCATTGGCGCAATGGACAAGGAAGTGGACGCCCTGCGCGGAGAAATGCAGGGCTGTGAAGAAAAGCAAATCGGCTTTACCCGCTACACCGTGGGCACTCTGTGGGGCGTAAAGGTTTGCCTGGCCCGGTGCGGCATCGGCAAGGTGCACGCCGCCCTGTGCGCCCAGGGCATGATCCTGGATGTGGGGGTGGACGCCCTGCTCAACATCGGCGTGGCCGGCGCCCTGCGCCCCTCCCTGGGCATCGGCGATGTGGTGATCGCCCAAAGCGCCGTGCAGCACGATATGGACACCACCCCCATCGGCGACCCCTTGGGCCTGATTTCCGGCCCCAATATTGTTCATATGCCCTGCGATAAAAGCCTGTCCGTCCTGCTCCGGCGGGCCGCGGAGGAAGCTGGCCTGAGAAGCGAGGAAGGGGCCATCGCCACGGGCGACCAGTTCATCGTGGGCACGGAAAAAAAGCGCTTCCTGGCCGATACCTTCGGGGCGGCCGCCTGCGACATGGAGGGCGGCGCCATCGCCCAATGCTGCTATGAAATGAACGTTCCCTACGCCGCCGTGCGCGCCATTTCCGATACGCGGGACGGCGACGGGCGGGAGTATATGGAAAAAGCGCTCCAGGCCTGCCGCAGCGAGGAAAAGCTGCTGCGGCGCTTCATGGCCCTGTACGAGAAAGAGGAGGTTGAGCGCCATGGATAAATGGGATGTACGGTTTATGGAAATGGCCCGCCTGGTTTCCACCTGGACCAGCTGCTTTGCTCCCGGCCGGGCCATCGGCGCGGTGATTGTGAAGGATAAGCGCATCATGACCACCGGCTACAACGGCGCGCCCGCCGGCATGCGCACCTGCAAGGAAAAGGGCGAATGCCTGCGGCGGAAGCTGGGCATTGAAAGCGGCACCAGGGCGGAGGTGTGCTACGCCGCCCACG
>CAMOHY010000264.1 GCA_946615495.1 uncultured Clostridia bacterium | reverse complement strand
CGGAAATTTCCGCGCTCAAACGCCACATCGTTGCGCTCGTACTGAATTTCCACCAACCGGCGCAGCAGCTCGTCCGGCTCCATTTGCATGCCGGGGCGCAGGGAAATCATTTGGCCTTCGTACTCGCTGGGGTCGCCCATGGAATAAATGCAGGAAACGGAGGCGACAATAATCACGTCGTTCCTTTCCTTCAAGGCGGCGGTGGCGCTGTGGCGCAGCCGGTCGATCTCCTCATTGACGGAGGCGTCCTTTTCGATGTAGGTGTCGGAGGAAGGAATGTAAGCCTCCGGCTGATAATAATCATAATAGGAAACGAAATATTCCACCGCGCTGTCCGGAAAAAAAGCTTTGAATTCGGCGCACAGCTGAGCCGCCAGCGTTTTGTTGTGGGCAATCACCAGCGTGGGCCGCTGCACCTTTTCAATCACCGAAGCCATGGTAAAGGTTTTGCCAGAGCCCGTTACGCCCAGCAGCACCTGGGCGGGCATGCCCTCCTTCACCCCGCGGGCCAGCGCCTCGATGGCCTGGGGCTGGTCGCCGCGGGCGGTGTAGGGAGCCTTTAGAACAAATTGACCCATTGTTGCCTCCTGATGGACGGTTCATTGAGGGAAAGCGTACGGTTTTTCGCGTGAAAAGTACGGTTAATACTTCATTCGTCAAAGCAAACTGTGCTCTGCCCTCTGTTTCCTTCCGTCCCCTTCACGCTCTTTATGAACCGTGTTCGATTCCGCGAATATTTTACCATAATTGTTTTGCTTTGCCAACAACAAATGATTTCCTTGGAAAGCTGCGCAGGGCCGCGCCTTCCGGGCCGCTATGCTGAAAAAATCTTGCTGGAAACGGGCTAAAGGCCCATTTCCGCCGGGGAATTTTCTTTTCTTCAGGGGCACAATGACCGCGAAACAAATGTTTTTTGCGGAGGTGTTCCCCATGCCCCAGTACCAAATCGCTTATTCCCCCCGGCTGTCCGGAGAGGTGGCCGTGAGCACGGCCAAAAACGCGGTGCTGCCCATCCTGGCGGCGGCGCTGCTGACCCAGGAAGAAATTTTGCTTCATCAAATGCCGCGCCTGACCGACGTAGACCATATGCTGGATTTGCTGCGCGCCTGCGGGGCGGACGCTGTGAAAGAGGGCCGGGATGTGCGCGTTCGCAGCGTGGCTGTGGGCAGCCCCAGGGAAAGCGCGCTGCTGCGCACCATGCGGGCCTCGGTGCTGGTGCTGGGGCCGCTGCTGGCCCGAACGGGGGAATGCGTGCTCTCCATGCCCGGCGGCTGCGCCATAGGCCAGCGGCCCATTGACCTGCACGTGAAGGGCCTGCAGAAGCTGGGGGCCAAGGTGGAGCAGGAGGGCGGCGTGGTGCGGGCCGCCGGCGCGCTCAGGGGCGCCAACGTGTACCTGGATTTTCCCAGCGTAGGCGCCACGGAAAACCTGATTATGGCTGCCACCCTCACCCGCGGCGTCACCCGCATCGAGAATGCCGCCAAGGAGCCGGAAATCGCCGATCTTTGCCATTTTCTCACCGCCATGGGCGCGCGCATCGCCGGGGCGGGCACAGCCAACATCATCGTGGAAGGGGTGGAAAGCCTGCACGGCGCGGAATATACTCCCATTCCGGACCGCATCGAGGCGGGCACCCTGGCCTGCGCCGCCGCCCTGACGGAGGGCAGCGTGCTGCTGGAAGGCGCGCGGACGGACCATATGCGGGCTTTGCTGTTCAAGCTGTCCGAATCCGGCGTAATCTGCCAGGAGGACGCCCGCGGCCTGCGCCTGCGGGGCAAAGCCCGCCACCCCATGGAGGCCCGCACTTTATCCTACCCCGGCTTTCCCACGGACATGCAGGCCCCGCTCATGGCGGTGGCCACCCAGACCCACGGCCTGTCCGTTTTCCTGGAAACCATTTTTGAAAACCGATATATGCACGTGGTGGAGCTCAAGCGTCTGGGCGCGCAGATTCGGGTGGAGGGGCAATTGGCGCTCATTCAGGGCGGCCACGGCCTGAGCGGCGCCCATGTAACCGCCACGGACCTGCGGGCCGCCGCCGCGCTTATGCTGGCAGGGCTGGCCGCTCAGGGCCAAACCCTGCTTTCCGATCCCGCGGGCCACCTGATGCGCGGCTACGAAGGACTGGAGGAAAAGCTGAGCGCCCTTGGGGCGGATGTGAAAAAAACGGAAGCGCCTCCCGCCTGACCGGCCAGCACCGGCGCGGGCGCTTCCAACCGTTTAATCGTGTCTTTATTGTGACAAGTCTTGACTTTCTTTTACCTTTGGAGGATAATATAAGGGAAGGAGGGGTGCATTCCCATGAAAGAACAGCCGAACCAAAGAAAACCGATGCTGTATTATTGCGGTCTGGTGCTGATCATGATGCTGCTGCTGAATATTTTCGTTTTCCCCGCGTTGCTTCAGCCTCAAGTAAAAGAAGTAAGCTATGATGATTTTGTGGCCATGGTGGATGGGGGCAAGGTGGAGGAAGTGTCCTACCAGGACAATATGATGATCTTCACCGCCAAGGATGAAAACGACCGCCTGGCCCTGTACAAAACCGGCGTGTGGCCCTGGGACGATACGCTGACCCAGCGGCTGCTGGACAAGGGCGTCCGCTTCGCGGCGGAGATTCCCACCCAGGCCTCGCCCCTGATGAGCTTCCTGATTTCCTTTGTGCTGCCCATGGCCATCTTCTTCCTGCTCGGCCAATGGCTCATGCGCACCATGACCAAGCGCATGGGCGGCGAAGCTTTGACCCTGGGCAAATCCAACGCGAAAATCTATATCGAATCCCAGACCGGCAAAACCTTTGCCGACGTGGCGGGCCAGGACGAAGCCAAGGAAGCCCTGACCGAAATTGTGGATTTCCTTCACGACCCGAACAAGTACGCCGCCATCGGCGCCAAGCTGCCCAAGGGCGCGCTGCTGGTGGGCCCTCCAGGCACCGGCAAAACGCTGCTGGCCAAGGCGGTGGCCGGGGAGGCGAAGGTGCCCTTCTTCTCCATTTCCGGCTCTGAATTTGTGGAAATGTTCGTGGGCATGGGCGCCGCCAAGGTGCGCGACCTGTTTAAGCAGGCCGAGGAAAAGGCTCCCTGTATCGTGTTCATTGATGAAATTGATACCATCGGCAAGAAGCGCGATAACGGCGGCATGCCCGGCGGCAACGACGAGAGGGAACAGACGCTGAACCAGCTGCTGGCCGAAATGGATGGCTTTGACGGCAAAAAGGGCGTGGTGATCCTGGCGGCCACCAACCGGCCCGATATTCTGGACCCCGCCCTGCTGCGTCCCGGCCGGTTTGACCGCCGCATCCCCGTGGAGCTGCCCGATTTGCAGGGCCGCCTGGCCATTTTGAAGGTGCACGCCAAGAATGTGAAGATTGATCCCGGCGTGGACCTGGCCCCCGTAGCCCGCGCCACCTCCGGCGCATCCGGCGCGGAGCTGGCCAACATCATCAACGAAGCCGCCCTGCGGGCCGTGCGTATGGGCCACAGCACCATCACCCAGAACGATCTGGAGGAGAGCGTGGAAACCGTCATCGCTGGCTATCAGCGCAAGGGCGCGGTGATTTCCGACCAGGAAAAGAAGATCATCGCTTACCACGAAATCGGCCATGCCCTGGTGGCGGCCCGGCAGAAGCATT
>CAMOHY010000263.1 GCA_946615495.1 uncultured Clostridia bacterium | reverse complement strand
GCTTGCTGACGGTGGATTTGCCGCAGCCGCTGGCCCCCACGATGGCGATGCGCTGGCCCGGTTTTACGTGCATGGAAAAATCCGTCACCGTGGGATTGCTCAAACGGGAATACCCAAAGGTGACGTGCTTTAATTCCACATCACCGCCTAACTTGGCGCAATCCTCCGTCTTGCTGCCGGCCCCGTATTGCAGCGCCGGGTCGTCGGGGTACTCCATCACGTCCTCCACCCGTTCCATATCGGTGCGCATTTCCTGAATGGTTTGGCCCGCCTCCATCAGGGTAGAGGCTGGGCTCATGAAGGAGGACAAAAGGCCCTGGAAGGTGACGATCATACCCAGCGTAAAATTGTTGGACATGGCCAGGCCGACGCCCAAAAACAGCACCAGATAATTGCTGGCCGTGCTGATGAACTGCGGAATCAGGCCAATGCGGGCGTTCAGGGTGGCGAATTTCACCTGCTGGGTGTTCACCGACGCCTGGTAGCCGCTCCACTTGCGGAAAAAGCCGCCCTCCGCGCCGGAGGATTTGATGGTTTCCGTCATGCTGATGCCAGCCAGGGTGGCGGAGGCCAATTTGCCCGCGTCCCGCATTTCCACCCGCATCAGGTTGACCCGCTTATTGGACAGATACCGGGCCACGATCAGGTTCAGCCCCAGGGAGGCAATGCCCACCAGGGTCATGACCACGCTGTAGCGCAGCATGACCACCAGGTAAAAAATCATCATCAAGGTATTCAGCGCCAGCGGCGCCACGGTGTCCACCAGCGTGCCCGCGATGGAGGCGTTGGTGCCTTGGCGCATCATAATATCCCCGGTCATGCGCTGGGAGAAAAATTCCATGGGCAATTTCAGCACCTTCCACATAAAGGAGGCGTTGCCCTCGATGGCCATTTTGCCGTTGATTTTGAGGTTATAAATGGCCTGCGCCCACTGCACGATGATTTGGAACAGGGCCAGCAGAATCATGGCCAGGATAAAAGGATGCAGCCACTGCGGGGCTTGGCCCGTTAAAAGCCGGTCAAAGAATATGCGGGACATGACGGGGTTGATGATGCCAAACAAATAGGTAATAACGCTGGTCAACACGATAAAGGCCACGGCGGGGCCAGCGCCCTTCAGGCGTTTCCGGGCAAAGTCAACCGTGCTCTTGCGCTTGCCGGAAGGGGTAAAGCCCTCGCCCGGCGCGAAGGTCAGCACCAGGCCGGTATAGGCTTCGTCAAACTGCTCCATGGGGATTTCCACCGTGCCGCGGGCCGGGTCGTTGATGACGGCCTTATTCCCCTTAAAGCCATCCAGCACCACGAAATGATTAAAATTCCAATGGATGATGCAGGGATAGGAGGCTTCTTTTTTCAGGGAGTCTATTTCCATGCGGTAGCCGTGCGCGTCCAGGCCGTAGTGCTTTCCCGCCAGGTACACGTTTTTCATATTGGAGCCGTCCCGGCTGACGCCGCAATCCAAGCGCACCTGCTCCAGGGGAATCCATTTCTGATAATAGGCCAGGATCATGGCCAGACTGGCCGCGCCGCATTCCAGCGCCTCCATCTGCATGATGACCGGCACCTTGGCCACCCCATTTTTGACGGGCTGCTTCAATTTCTTTTGTGCCATACTTCCTCCGCAACCTCAATTGTCCGCCTCTGCTCTGTTTCGGCTGATCTCAGCGCTGACGAAACTTCCCGCGCTGCGGGCCGTCAGCCCTTTGTTCCCGTCAATTCCACAGGAAGCTGATGGGCGTGGTGGATTCCAGCACCAGCTCCGCTTCGTAGCTTCCCGCCGGCAGATTCAAGCGCTCATTTTCCATTTCTATGAGAAAACGAAGGCCTTCCTCATCTTCATAAACGAAGGATACGCTGCCTTCCTCCGTTCCCAAGCGAACCTTCATTTGGGGCGCTACCAGGCCCTTTTGCGAGGAGGGCAGGGTGCCGCGGACAAACATCATGTGTTCTATTCCGTTTTCGCCCGTATACTCAAAGTCCTCTACTTCCACTTGAATGGCGGCCGTGTTTTCCATGGTGGCGGTGGAGGCGTAAATAATAAAACCCACCAGCAGGATTACGAGAGCGCCCAGAAGCATCCAAAGCCGGGGGCTGGTTACCCGCATGTAATCGTGCAATTCATCCGGGGAGGAAATGCGCTCCAGGCTTTTCTTTCTGAACAGCTGGTTTTCCATCTGCGTACTCCTTTCAAATGCTGGTGTAATAAAAAATGGATATAAAAAGTCAGTTTTTATTATACTAAAAAAGCAAAAAAAATCGTGAGTTAAAATGATGCTTTCATCAAAAAAACAAAAAAAATACAATTATGGGCTGCCGAAAAAGCCGGATTGCATCAAAGAGCCGCCTTGCCGGCAAGCAAAAATCCCGTCCCTTGTGTTGGCTCACAGGAACGGGATTTTTCAGAGCGCCGGCAAATTCACGTTTTTGAAGCGGATTGCGCCGGGATCAGTCCATCATGTGTTCAAAATGATTCTCGCAGGCCTTTTCCAGCGCCTTCACGATAATTTTCAGCGTGCGGATGCGGGCGTACTTTTTATCGTTGGATTCAATGATGTACCACGGCGCGTTTTTGGTGCTGGTTTTTTGCAGCATTTCATCCACCGCCACTTCGTACTGATCCCATTTTTCCCGGTTCCGCCAATCCTCGTCCGTAATTTTCCATTGCTTTTCGGGCGTGTTCTGGCGTTCGGTAAAGCGGGCCAGCTGGGTATCCTGGTCAATATGAATCCAAAATTTAATCAGCACCGCGCCCCAGTCCGTAAGCTGCCGTTCAAATTCGTTGATTTCATTGTAAGCGCGCTTCCAGTCCTTTTCCGCGCAGAAGCCCTCCAGCCTTTCCACCATCACCCGGCCGTACCAGGTGCGGTCAAAAATGCAGATGTGGCCTGTGCGGGGCAGGCGGGTCCAGAACCGCCACAGGTACTGCCGGTTCAGCTCGTGGGGGAGGGGCGAGGCGATGGGCTGCACGTCAAAGCCGCGGGGATCGAGGGGATAGGCCACCCTGCGGATGTTTCCGCCCTTTCCGGCCGCGTCCCAGCCCTCATAGCAGAGGATGACGGGAATCTTTTTTCTGTAAATGATGTTGTGCAATTCGCTCAGGCGGCTTTGCAGGCGTTTCAATTCCTTTTTGTATTCATCGTCGTCGATGGCGGGGGACAAATCCACCTCGGCCAATTTGGGCATTTCCTTCAGGGGGAATTCCTCTTCATAGGGCTCGCCCACATAGCGCCCGTTGTCCAGCCCGAACTGAATCTTCTGCGCCAGCAGCTTCATGGCGTCCCGCACGGCGGTTTTGCGTCGGCTGCCGTCCAGGATATGCCAGGCGATCAGATCGCCGGTTTTTTCCATGAAATCGTCGTACGCTTCCATGAAGCGCTTGTATTCCCGGTGCTGCCATAAGTCCTCCTGGGTCACGCGCCATTCGGTTTCCGGGTTATCCACCAGGGTATGGAGGCGTTCAAACTGCTCCTTTTTTTCGATGTGCAGGAATATTTTCAGCACCAGGTAGCCGCCGTCCCGCAGCTGGCGCTCGAATTCGTTCACCTGGCGCACCCGGCGGCGGTATTCTTCCTTGGTGATTTCATGGCGCAGGTATTTGCGCACCGCGCTTTCCATCCAGCCGGAATCCAG
>CAMOHY010000262.1 GCA_946615495.1 uncultured Clostridia bacterium | reverse complement strand
CAGCCAGGATGAACGGCTGGAATTAAAGGAAAACACCCTTTTGCCGCGGGAAGAGGGCGAAGCGGAGGTAACGGTGAATCTCTTCGGCCTGTTTCCCATTGGCCGCATGCGGGTGAAGGCGGGGGAGGAAAAGCGGCTCATGCCCGGCGGCGACGCGGTGGGCGTGGCGCTGGCTACCAGGGGCGTGCTGGTGGTGGGCGTATCCGACGTGGCGGGGAAAAGCCCCGCCCAAAGCGCGGGACTGCGCGCCGGGGACGTGATTGAGGATATCAACGGCGAAATAGTGAACAGCAGCCAGCATTTGACCCAAATCGTGGCCAGCTCCCAGGGCGCGCCGCTGACCCTGCGCTTTCTTCGGGACGGCGCCAGCCGCACCGCGGTGATTACGCCCTCCCTGGACAGCGCGTCCGGCCTGTACCGCATCGGCGCCTGGGTGCGGGACAGCACGGCGGGCGTGGGCACGCTGTCCTATTATAATATGGAGGACGGCACCTATGGCGCCTTGGGCCACGCCATCAACGACGCGGACACCGGCAAGCTGCTGCCCGTGCGCACAGGCGCGCTGATGCAGGCGGAAATCGTGGGCGTCAAGCGGGGAGAGAAGGGCGCGCCGGGAGAGCTGAAGGGCAGCTTCCTCAAGCATCAGGTGGTGTTGGGAAGCATTGAGGAAAACACCCAGCTGGGCATTTACGGAAAAATGGATGCGCCCTATCAAAATCCGCTTTACCCGGAGGGCTTGCCCATCGGCTACCAGGAAACCGTGGAGGCCGGTCCCGCCACCATCCTTTCCACCATCGACGGCGAAACCATCCGGGAGTACAGCGTGGAGATCGTGCAGCTCAGCCGTCAATTGGCCCCCGCTCCCAAGAGCATGATCCTCAAGGTCACCGACCCGGTATTGCTGAAGGAAACGGGCGGCATCGTGCAGGGCATGTCCGGCAGCCCCATTTTGCAAAACGGCCGCATCGTGGGCGCTGTGACCCACGTGTTTGTGGATGACCCCACGCAGGGTTACGGCGTATATATTGAATGGATGCTCTCCACCGCCCACGCCATGGATGACGCCGCGTAATCATCAGATATAAATGGAAAAAGACTGCCCGGCTGGGAGGCCCGCTCCCGCCGGGCTTTCCTGCGCTGCGGCCTGTTTTTTATCGGCAGAATTGTTTTCGGGGTGTTTTTTATTTTACCGTCTCAAAAATGTTAAAATTTGTAAATAATAGAGTCAAATTGTAAAGATTGAAAAGGGTATATTCGTTGACAAGAAATGGTTGACGTGGTACAATATCACCGTATACCAGGACAGGTATACATGTTTGACATTTCCATTTTTGCCGCGTTTGAGCCTAAAAACGGGGCTTCAAGGAGAGCTGAGCATTGTTGGATACACCCGATGAGATTCCGGAATTTGAGCGCCAGCCACAATATCCGGAATTTCTTATTCTGGATGTATCAAGCGGCGCGCAGCGCGGGAAGGCGGCATTCACAAAAGGTGCAATCGCCCCATTCATGCCATAGCATGGTGGCGGCGTGCACCCGTCAGAAACGGCTTTAGGCCGCGTCCGGATTTCGGGCGCGGATGGCGAAGCATTGCTTATCGGGAGGGAGACAGGGATGGATACGTATATCCGGTGCGTATTCTGCCTTACGGGAAGTGAACACTCCATTGCGTATAAGATCGAGGCAAAGACGGACGCTCAGGTGATCGTGCCCAAAAAAATAAAGCCGTTTCATGTGAATGGAAAATGGATCGACAAGGAAGAAATGCTCATGCCCGGTTACATGTTCGTGTATTCGGAGCGGGAGATTCCTTATAGCGTATTAAAAAGAATAGAGGGCGTCGCCCGCGTGCTCACCTATGGGGAAGAGGACAAGGAAGGCTACCTCACCGGGCGGGATTATGAATTTGCCCAGTGGGTCCGCCGGGAAAACGGATTGATCGACAAGCTGGACGCTATCCAGGAGGGCGATTTTATCCGGGTCACGGACGGCGCGCTCCAGGAAATGCAGGGCAAGGTCGTCGCCATGAACCGGCGGCGGCACACGGTGAACGTGGAGGTCACGCTTTTCGGGGCCAAGCGCAATATATGGATGGGCTACGAAGTGATCGAAAAAACGGAAGGCGGCGCCGGGCCGGACACGAAGTAACGTTCGGCGTGATCTGATCGATACGGTTCTTCTCTTAAAGGACAACGGGCGGGAAGAAACTAAGGGAGCAAGATATTCATGAACGGAGATAATAAGACAGCAGGCCAGAAAAGCCGCCATCCCAGGCGGATTGAACGCTGGTATATTATGGCGTTCCTGCTGATGCTGTACGACGTGGTGGCCATTCACGCGTCTTATTTTATTGCCCTTTGGGTGCGGTTTGACTGTGTGTTTTCCGCTATTCCCAAGGTCTATTTGGCGCGGTATACCAAGGTCATCACCATCTATTCGCTGCTGAGCGTAGCCGTTTTCTGGATTGCGCGCATGTATCGCACGGTGTGGCGGTATGCAAGCTATATCGAAGCGGCCCGGACGCTGGCCGTTTCCGTGGCCATGTCCACAGTGCAAGTGGTCATGATGTTGGTTTTTGCCGGCCCCATGCCTATGTCCTACCATTTGTGGGGCGGCCTGGGGCAGTTTGTGCTGCTGCTGGGCGTGCGGGTGGTCCACCGGCTTTTCTTATCCCAGCGCAGCCGGCATAAAAAGGATAAAGAGGGCGGCCGGGTCATGCTCATCGGCGCCGGCTCCGCCGGGCAGATGCTGCTCAAGGACATTAACAGCGCCAAGGAGCTCAGCGACCGGGTGGTCTGCGTCATTGACGATGACCCCAACAAGTGGAACCGGTACATTGAAGGCGCGCCCATCGTAGGCGGCCGGGAGGATATATTGGCCAGCGTGGAAAAGTACCACGTGACCAAAATTTATCTGGCTATTCCCACCGCCAGCGCCGAAGCCAAGAAGGAAATCCTGAATATTTGCAGCGAAACGGAGTGCGAGCTCAAGCAGCTGCCGGGCATGTACCAGCTGGTGCTGGGCCAGGTGACGGTCAGCGATATGAAGGATGTATCCGTGGAGGACCTGCTGGGCCGCGAGCCTATCAAAACGGATATGCGGGAAGTCTATGACTTCATTTACGGCAAAACGGTCATGGTTACCGGCGGCGGCGGCAGCATCGGCTCGGAGCTGTGCCGTCAGATCGCAGCGCATCATCCCCGCCAGCTGATTATTTTCGACGTATACGAAAACAACGCTTACGAGATTCAGCTGGAGCTAAGGGAAAAGCATCCGGAACTGAATCTGGAGGTGCTCATCGGTTCGGTGCGCGACAGCCGGCGGATGTTCGAGGTGTTTGAGGAATACCGGCCCCAGATCGTGTACCACGCCGCGGCCCACAAGCATGTGCCCTTGATGGAGGACAGCCCCAACGAAGCCATCAAGAACAACGCCATCGGGACCTACAAGACGGCCTACGCCGCCATGGTGCACGGGTGCGAGCGGTTCGTGCTCATCAGCACGGACAAGGCCGTGAACCCCACCAACATCATGGGCGCCAGCAAGCGGCTGTGCGAGATGGTGGTGCAGATGCTCAGCCGCCGGGGCGGCACCGAATTTGTGGCGGTGCGCTTCGGCAATGTGCGGGGAGGC
>CAMOHY010000261.1 GCA_946615495.1 uncultured Clostridia bacterium | reverse complement strand
CCTGCTTTTTCTCCCTGTGGGCCGCGTCCATTATTTCCAAGCTTCATGACCGCAACACCTCCTTTTTCCGCTGCGTGTTCTATCTGCCGGTAGTCACCGGCTCCGTGGCGGTTACGGTGGTGTGGAAGTGGATTTTCAACCGCTATTACGGCGTGCTGAACTACCTGTGCATGAACTTAGGGCTCATCAGCCGCAACATGAACTGGCTGGGCGACGCCAGCACCGCCCTGGGCTGTATCATCACCATTCTGCTCACCACCTCCGTGGGGCAGCCCATCGTGCTGTATGTGAGCGCCCTCAACAATGTGGATCAGTCGCTGGTGGAGGCCGCGTCCGTGGATGGCGCCACCAACCTGCAAACCTTCTGGCGCATCAAGTGGCCCCAAATCATGCCCACCACCCTGTACATCCTGGTCATCACCACAATCAACAGCTTCCAGTGCTTCGCGCTGATTCAGCTATTGACCTCCGGCGGCCCGAACCACGCCACGGAAACCATCATGTACTACATTTACTATAATGCCTTCAAGCTGCAAAACTACGGCTACGGCAGCTCCATGGGCATTATCCTGGCCCTGATTATCGCGGCGTTCAGCGCTTTGCAGTTCAAGGTTGCCAAGACCGATAACGGCTGAGAAAGGAGGAGCAGACATGAGCGACAATATCGCGGCCATTCAGAAGCGTATGCAGCGCAAGCAGGCCAACACCGGCGGCGACCACAGCGTGCACCAGATCACGCCCTATGAAATCGCGGCGCTGGTGGTGCTGATTATCATTGCCATCCTGTTTATTTTCCCGCTGTACTGGATCGTCACCGGCTCCTTCAAAAACGCCCAGGACGTAATCGCCAAGGTGCCCGTTTGGTTCCCCATACAGCCGACGATTGACAATTACCAGCGCCTGTTCGCCCGTCCCGCCATCCGCTGGCTGGGCAACACGGTGTTCCTCTGCGCCATGAGCATGGCCCTCACCTGCGTGTCCGCCTCCATGGGCGGCTACGCGCTGGCGAAAAAGAAATTCGCGGGCCGCGGGCTGGTGTTCTCCATTTTCGTGTGCGCCATGGCCCTGCCCAAGCAGGTCATTCTGATTCCTCTGCTTAAGGAAATGGCGTTCCTGAAGCTGCACAACACCCTTTGGGCCGTGATTCTGCCCACGGTGGGCTGGCCCTTCGGCGTGTTCCTGATGAAGCAGTTTTCTGAAACCATTCCCGAATCCCTGCTGGAGGCCGCGCGCATTGACGGCGCTGGCGAAGCCCGCACCTTCGTGGAAATTGTGCTGCCCATCATCAAGCCCGGCATCGGCGCCCTGGCCATCTTCACCTTCATCACCGCCTGGAACGATTACTTCCTCCAGCTGATTATGCTCAATGATACCGACGTGCTCACCATTTCCCTGGGCATTGCCAAGCTGCAAAGCGAATTGAGCAACGATTTTGGCCTTATCATGGCCGGCGCGGCCCTGGGCTCCATCCCCATCATCATCATCTTCCTGCTCTTCCAGAAGTTCTTCACCCGTGGCATCACCATGGGCGCTGTGAAGGGGTAAGCGTTGAGCGGAGGGGAAGCCGTTCTTGGCTGGCCGGGGCCTTCCGGCTTCCGCCGAAAATTAGCTGATTTGCAGGTTTTCCAGCGCTTTGGCCCCCAAAGCGGGCTTCCCCCTCCAAGAAAGCCGTAAGGGAAGGCGTTTGCTTCTATCTATCCTCGTTTCCTCGTTTCCAATTTACATAAGGAGTGATTGAAATGAATCTTGACAAGTATCGCGGCGTCATTCCGGCGTTTTACGCCTGCTATGACGAAAACAATGAAGTCAGCCCGGAGCGCACCCGCGCCTTGGCCCGGCACCTGGTGAATAAAGGCGTGCAGGGGCTGTATGTGGGCGGCTCCTCCGGCGAGTGCATTTACTTGGAAAAGGAAGAGCGGATGGCGACGCTGGAAGCCGTTATGGCGGAAGTGAAAGGAGAATGCACCGTTATTGCCCACGTGGGCTGCAATAACACCAGGGAATCCATGCAGCTGGCTGCGCACGCGGAAAGCCTGGGCGTGGACGCCATCGCCTCCATCCCGCCCATCTATTTCCACCTGCCGGAATACGCCATCGCCCAGTATTGGAACGATATTTCCTCCGCCGCGCCCAACACGGATTTCGTGATCTATAATATTCCCCAGCTGGCGGGGGTGGCGCTGACCGCGCCGCTGTTTCAGGAAATGCTGAAAAATCCCAGGGTGGTGGGCGTTAAAAATTCTTCCATGCCCACCCAGGATATCGACACCTTTGTGCGCTTGGGCGGCGGCCGCTGCGTGGTGTTCAACGGGCCTGACGAGCAGTTCGTATCCGGCCGGGCCATTGGCGCGGCGGGCGGCATCGGCGGCACCTATGGGGCCATGCCCGAACTGTTCCTGAAAATGGACGCCCTGGTGCGGGAAGGCCGCTACAAGGAAGCCGAGCCCATCCAGCACGAGGTTAACGCCATTATTACGGAGCTTTGCGCCTGCAAGGGCAATATGTACGCCGTCATCAAGGGCGTGCTGAAAATCAACGAAGGGCTGGAATTGGGCTCCGTCCGCAAGCCTTTGATTGGGCTGCAGCCTGGCGACGAAGAAAAAGTGGAAATTGCGGCGAAGCACATCCGCCAAGCCATTCAGCAATTCTGCTGAGGAGGAGAAGCCATGAATAAAGAATTGCTCGCATCCCAACAGCAATGGATTCGGGAGGAATTGAACCGCTGCGCCGATTTCTGGCTCACCCACGGCTGGGATCATGAATTTGGAGGCGTGTACACCTGCCTGGACCGCTGGGGCAACATTTATTCCACCGACAAGAGCGTGTGGATGCAGGGAAGATGCGCCTGGACGTACAGCTATCTGTGCCGCCTGTACGGCAAGAAAGCGGAATGGATGGCGTTTGCCAAGTCCTGCCTGGACTTTATGGAAGCCCACTGCATCAACCGGGACAAGGGCAACCGCATGTATTTTACCGTCACCGCCGAAGGAAAACCCCTCCGCCAGCGCCGCTACTTCTTCTCCGAAAGCTTTTACGCCATCGCCAACGCCGAGTATTACGGCCTGACCGGCGAGCAGGAGTATCTGGACCGGGCGCGCTTTGCTTATGAGCTGTACTGGAAGCTGTATCAGGGCCTGATGGAAGACCCGGTGGGCATGGGGCCCAAAACCATTCCCGAAACCCGGTCGGGCCGCGCCTTGGGCAATCCCATGATTTACCTGAACATCTGCTCCGTGCTGCGCCGCTGCGACCCCGCCCATGCGGAGGAATATGACCGGCGCTCCCAGCAGTGCGTGGAGGAAATTTTCAAGTATCACCGCAAAGCAGACATGCACTGCACCCTGGAAAACGTGGGCCCGAACGGGGAATTCCGGGGCGACGTGACCGAGGGCCGCATCGTGAACCCCGGCCATGACATCGAGTGCACCTGGTTCCTGATGGAATACGCCAACCACAAGGGCGACAAAGAGCTGCATAAACAAGCCGAAGCCATCTTTAACGACGCCATCCACGCGGGCTGGGACAAGGAGTACGGCGGCCTGCTGTACTTCATTGACTGCAAGGGCCTGCCCCCCGAAGCCTATGAGCATGATATGAAGCTGTGGTGGCCCCACAACGAAATCCTGATTTCCTCCCTCATGGC